>NZ_JAICZW010000055.1 GCF_029057325.1 Bacteroides sp.
GGGGAAAAGGGGGGATGGGACGGTGAAAAGCGGATTTTTTCAGGCCGGAGCGTTCCGGCTGTTGGAAGTATGCGGAAAACTCCTTACATTTGCAGAAACGGTACGGAACCTTTAAAAACGATGGACTATGAAGAACACACAAACGAACGAACATCGCTTCCTGGTGAACGGCAACTATCGCATGCTCCGCTTCGGCGGCAACGGAAAGGGCGTGAATCCGCGTGAGGGGTTCGCCCGGCATGGCGCTTTCAGGCCCGGACGCTTCCGCAAGGCGGAGGTGACGATGTGCTATCCGCGGGGCGGGGTGGAGGCGGCGCGCCACCTGTTCCGCCAGCTGGCAGAAGCAGAACGGCTGACGGGGCTGGAGCTGCGGTGCGACGAACGGCGGTGGGTGGAGTACGAGGCCGACGCCGGAGCGGGCGACGGGCTGATGCGTGCCCTCTACGACTGCCTGCCCCCTGCCGATGCGGCGGCTTGCCGCTTGTTTGTGCTGCTTGTGCCCTCGTTGTCTGCCGGCCGGCCGTGGCGCTCCGACAGGCTCTTCACACGCTGGCGCAAGCATCTGTCCCTTGCGGGCGACTTCTGCCTGGGCCCCATTCCTGTGCACGCTCCGGGCAGCGAGGCGTTTGCCCGCCGCCTGCCTGCGCTGGCTTTGCGCCTGCTGTTGCAGCTGGAGGGGATGCCGTGGGTGCCCGTCCATCGGGCTGCCGTGGAGAGCGACCTGCTCATCGGGCTCTCCTGCACAGACTCCCTGCCGATAACGGGGCGTCTCTTCTCCGCCGCTTTCCGCACTCCCTCCGCCGACGGCTCTTACCGTTGCTCCCATTGTGAGGAGCGGCGTTTCATCGATTGCCTGGAATCTCTTTTCTGCCGGGCATACAACGATTTTCTTCAGGCGTATGGAGGCGCTCCGCTTTCGCGGCTGGTATTTTGCTGCCATTCCGGCTTTCCGCTGGAGGCGCTCTGTGATTTCCGCGACCGGTTGGAGCAGCGCCTTCCCGGCCTGCAGGTGGCGGCGGCGCAGGTGGAGCTGCCTGTCCCCCGTCCGTCGCTCCCTTCGCGTTGTGCTTGCCTCACCGCCGAGCCGCCGGGCACCTGCCTCTGCCATCCCGGCGGCGGCTTCTCGCTCTATTGCCGCGAGGTGTCTTCCCGTCCCGGGGATTCCGGTTCCACGGTTCCCCTTCCGTTTCGGGTGACGCCGCAGCTCCTGCTCCCTTCCGGCGGGCTTTCGCCCTTTCCTTCCGGCGATACGGCCGCTCTTGCCGGTCTGCTTTGCCGCTCGGCGTGGGCCGACCCGCTCTGTCTCGACGGCGCCTTCCTCCCCTCGCCGCTGCTGCAGGCCGACCGCCTGCTGAACCGCCTGCTGCGTGAGTGGCGGCAGGAGCGGGAGTATCGCAATGCCATACTCATGCCCGTTGACGCTTTGTCGTTTTGACGTTTTGTCGCTGTATGGAGAAGATAGAACACAGAGGCACGGGGGGGCACGGATTTTTCACTCCTGAGCCGCCCTGCCGGCCGATAACTCCTTCCCACCTCCTCGTCGCCTCCCGAAAAAACTCCGTGTCTCCGTGCCTCTGTGTTTTAATCCGGCGCAATCCGACGCAACCCGGCGCATGATTCACGCCTTTTTCTTTTCACGCCACTTTTTCCCCTACTTTTGTGACGAGCCGGGACGGGAACCCCCACCGGCGCGGCACGGGCGATATTGCCCTGCCCTGACTCCTAAAACAGATACGATTATGGGAGAAATCAAACAAGGAATCCTCGGAGGATTCAGCGGAAAAGTGGGTACTGTGGTTGGCAGCACCTGGAAGAACGTAAGTTACATGCGTGCACTCGCCCTCAGCGTGGCCAACCCGCGCACCCTTCGCCAGCTGGAGCAACGCAGCAAGTTCTCCATGAGCATGGCGTTCTTGCGCACCCTCATCCCCTACGTGCGTGTGGGCTACAAAAACCTGGGTCGCAACAAGACGGCCTTCAATGCGGCCATGTCCTACATCATGCGCCATGCCCTGATGGGCGAGTTCCCCGACATCACGGTGGACTATCGCCGCGTGCTGGTGGCCCGTGGCAACCTGACCCCCGCCTTCGACGTGACGGCCACGAAGGAGGACGGCAAAATCAAGATGACCTGGACGGACAACAGCGGGATGGGCGACGCGCTTGCCACCGACCTCGCCATGCCCCTTGCCTACAACAAGAAGCGTGCCGTCTCCGTCTATGATTTCGCGGCGGCCACCCGCGGCGACGCCACCCTCGAACTGACCCTGCCCGCCGATTGGGGCGACGACCCGCTGGCCGTTTACCTGGCCTTCCACAGCGAAGAACAACGCTCCAACACCAACAGCGTCTGCGTGCTGGACGAACCTTACGAAGGAACGGGCGAAGATGCCGGCGGCAACACCGGAGGTACCGGCGGCACCGGCTCAGGCGGCGAGGACCCGGGAGACAATCCGCTGGGATAATTGACAATTGACATTTGACATTTGACAATTGATAATTGACAATTTGGAATTGGCGATTGATTATTTACCACCATTCTGAAAAACAGCATGCGAAAGATAGACTACATCATCATCCATTGCAGCGCCACACGGGAGGGGCATATCCTCACTCCCGAGGCGCTTGACCTGGAGCACCGTCGCCGCGGTTTCCGCATGACGGGCTATCACTACTACATCCGCCGTGACGGCACCACCGTCAGCACCCGCCCTCTTGAGCTTGTGGGGGCGCACGTGCAAGGCTACAACAAGCATTCCATCGGCATCTGCTACGAAGGCGGTCTGGATGCCCAAGGCTGTCCGAAGGACACCCGCACCCCCGAACAGCGCACCGCCCTGCGCCTCCTGGTGGCCCGGCTGCTGCGCCGTTTCCGCGGCAACGTCCGTATCTGCGGCCACCGCGACCTCAGCCCCGACCTGAACGGCAACGGAGTGCTGGAGCCATGGGAATGGGTGAAAGAGTGCCCTTGCTTCGACGTGGCAACGGAATTATGAATTATGAATTTTCATTTTTCAACTATCAACTATCCATTATCAACTATCAACTTATGAAAATGAGTAAAGAAACTTGGAAGACCGTATTGAAGGTCGTTGGCGCGGCGATTGCCGCCATTATCAGCGCGCTGGGAGTACAGGCGATGACGCGGCCGTAAAGATGGGGGTAGGGGAATGCGGCGGTGCTGCATTCCCCTACTTATTACTCGAAAAAAAGAACTCTGCCTACAAGCATCGTCCGTTGGTGGGGCTTGTCCACACCGGGCATCCCAACGGGTTGGAACAGGATTACACATTACCGAGACCTCTTCCCCTTCTACCGGGGATGTGACGGTGACCGCCGCTATCTATTGCAACGTGCCCACCACTGTATCGTTCCGGCTGGATTACCGTGTAGGCGCCACTCTTCCGGAGACCCATTATGAATGCCGCATCGGAAACTATTTCGAGAGCAACAGCGGCAGGGGGGAGAAAGAGTTTACGGTATCTCTCCCGGCAGGAAAGACCGACGTTTCGCTAAGCTTGCGAAACATCATCGTGGCTGCTGAAATGGAACTCTTCATCGAAAGTGTGACGGGTGATGATAACGGAATCGGTTATCCCAGTTCATTGGCCATATATTTCTAATTCTTAACAATAATGCATTATGAAACGAATCATCTTATTCCTATTGATATCTTTGGGATGCCTGACGCTGCATGCGCAGGAGTCCTCTGTGAACCATATCTCTACACGAACGTTTCTGGGCAGTAACGGATTGTCCTACCTGAATGGCATTGTCTATTACGACGGCCTGGATCGCCTGCTGAACGCCACTTACGGGGAAACGGCAAGCATCACTGCGAACGCCAACCGTTTCAGCGAGAACGTGACGGCGTATGACAAGAACGGCAACATCCAGAGCCTTCAGCGCTACGGACAAACGGGCGCTTCCGCCTACGGCCTGATAGACAACCTGACCTTCACGCTGAGCGGCAACCGGTTGACCCGCGTGGATGATGCCGTGACTGCGGCAGCCTACAGCGGCGGCTTCGAGTTCAAGGACGCTGTGAAGCAGGCGAACGAGTATGCTTACGACAGTAATGGCAATTTTACTAAAGATTTAAACAAGAATATCACCGGTATTCAATATAATTGTTTAAATTTGCCGGACAAGGTCACGTTCAGTGACGGTAGTACGATTACCTATACTTATACAGCCGACGGCACGAAGCTGAAGACGGTTCACAAGATAGGCGGCACCACCACCACGACTGACTATTGTGGCAACGTGGTCTATGAAAACGGAGTCCAGAAGCTGCTGCTGACAGAGGCCGGATATGTGACACTGAGCGACAGCAAGTATCATTATTGTTTGCAGGACCATCAGGGAAACAACCGGGTGGTCATCAACCAGAGCGGCACGGTGGAGGAGACGAACCATTACTATCCGTTTGGAGGGATGTTCGCTTCGTCTGCATCGGCTCAGCCTTATAAGTATAATGGCAAGGAACTGGATGCGAAGAAGGGTTTGAACTGGTATGATTATGGGGCAAGGCATTATGACGCGGCGGTAGGAAGGTTTGTAACGGTTGACCCGTTGACTGAGAAATATTATCAGATGAATCCGTATGCGTATTGTTTGAATAATTCGATAAAGTATGTAGATACTGATGGGGAAAGACCTCGAATATATGTTGAGACTAAGGGATTTGGACATGTTTTTGTTACTACAGGAAGTGGACAGAATACAACAGTGTATACTTATGGACGATATGGTGATGTAACTTGGAACAAGTCAAGTAGTGTTAGCTCTGCTCGTAATGGGGAAGGTGTTTTGATTGTAATGAAAGGTAAAGAAGCATTGAGATATATCAAAAATGAAATTACTAAAATGGAAGCTCGTGTTTATGAGGTTTCGTCTGGCAGTGATGAAAAAGTAGATAAGCATTTTGGAAACATGTTTGCTTCTTCTGACAAGAAGCCATCGAAGAAAAGCTATAGCAATGCGGAAAATGCTAGAGTAATAGATAAGTATGATTTATTAGATAATAATTGTACGACTAAAAGTTTGGAAGCGATAAGTGTAGGAACAGATGGTGAATTTGATATAGAGTCAACTTCTCCCAGTAATTTGGATACCAAATTATATTATGAGAATAAGAAGGATGATAGCCGTATCAGAAAAGTAACTTATGATGAATTATATGAAGAATACTTTAAATAGGAAGTTGTATATAGTACTTTTAATAGTAACTATAATATTTATCATATTTGCAGCAGATGGACTTTTTTATTGGATGTTGGAAGATAAGTTTGAAATAGATGACTATTCTACACGGCATGCAGAAATTAATTGGATGATTCGTAGTTTTACTTTCTGCCTAATCTATTTGATAGTAATGTTTTTTTTATTTTGTTGCAAAATGCCGTCAGCCAAAAGAAGATTAGCTAAGAAAGAAAAGCTGCTTTTGATTGAATTGGCAAATCGTGCAGGCATATCTCTTCCTGCTAATTGGGAAAGGGAATTGTTAGTAACCGAAATAAATGGAATCACTGGTAGCCTGTTATTGTTCCCTCAAGGAATATCGGAAGTTGGACGGTGTTTAGGTGCTCAGGTGAGCGAATGCCAATTTCAAGATTTGGATGGAGTGATTGTTGTTGCTGCATTGAGTTTAGATAAGGATGGTAATCTCTTTGAACTTGATTTGTGGAAGAATGATTATAGTAAAGTCAAAGAAATATCAGATACGTTTTCTTCTGTTTCATCAAAAAGGTAGGAAGTAATTATCAGGTAAGGATTCATTGGACTACCTCAATGAGCTTAGGATGAACGGTGAGGCTTGGAAATTAGAATAGCAAAAATGGGAGAGGCATTTGCATATTGCTTCACTCATAGATTACGCTTCTCATATTCATTGCTGTATATTGGCAAGATTAATCCCTTCCAATATACAGTATTTTTATAGTATGTTTTACAACGGTGTTTTCACCTATAACAATTTCTTCGAGTTGAAGCAGGCGAACGAGTACGCTTACGACAGTAATGGCAATTTTACTAATATCTTATAGTTCGAACTGCAAATATTCGCCGATTTTTGCAGCTCGAACTATAAAAAATGAGCCGATTTTTATAGTTTGAAATTGAAAATACCGTTCTTCATGCTGTAAGTCGTCGGTTTGTCCTATCTTTGTCTCGCAAAAAAACAAAATACTACGGTGAATCTTATTATTGATATAGGAAATACGGTCGCCAAGCTGGCGGTGTTCGACGGTGCAGACATCGTGGAAGTGGTGCACGACTCCAACCGGACGCTGGAGCGGCTGCCGGAGCTCTGCCGTGCCTACACGGTTGACAGGGCGATTGTGGCTACGGTCATCGATTTGAGCCCGGAGGCGTTGGCGCGGCTGGAGGGGCTGCCCGTCCCTCTCCTTTGGCTGGACCGGAAGACGCCGTTGCCGGTGGAAAATCTGTATGAGACCCCGCAGACGTTGGGCTACGATCGCATAGCGGCGGTGGTGGGGGCTCATGGACAATTTCCCGGCAGGGATATACTGGTGGTTGATGCCGGCACCTGCATTACATACGAGTTTATCGACGCCGCCGCCCGTTATCATGGCGGCAACATCTCTCCCGGCCTGCGGATGCGCTTCAAGGCACTTCATCGGTTCACCGGAAGACTCCCGCTGGTGGAGCCTGAAGGACGGCTGCTGCCTATGGGGAAAGACACCGAGACGGCCATCCGTGCCGGCGTGCGGAAGGGCATTGAATATGAAATTTCGGGCTACATCCTTGCCATGAAGCATAAATATCCTGAACTTTTGGTTTTTTTAACGGGCGGGGATGATTTTTCTTTTGATACAAACTTAAAAAGTATCATCTTTGCAGACAGATTTTTAGTGTTGAAAGGATTAAATAGAATTTTAAACTATAATAATGAGAAGCCATAGACAAACGCTTTTACTGCTCTTGCTCATGATGTTATCAGGGGTGGCAGTCGCTCAAAACAATACAAATTCTCCATACACACGATACGGGTTCGGACAGCTATCAGAACAAGGTTCAGGCAACAGCAGGGCGATGGGTGGCATAGCATACGGCTTGCGGGACAAGTATCAGGTCAATTACGCCAATCCGGCATCTTATACGGCAGTAGATTCCGTCACTTTCATTCTCGACGGTGGAATTTCGCTGCAAAACACCAATCTGAACGACGGTGTGTTGAAGAAGAACGCCAAGAACTCCAGCTTTGACTATGTCACGATGCAGTTCCGGGCAAGCAAATGGGCCGGCATCAGTCTGGGATTGATACCCTATTCCAACGTGGGCTACAATATGGGAGAGTATCGGGACGCCGCAGGCAATGATGCGGCCTCGGCCAGTGTGGTCAGCTACTCCGGCGAGGGAGGCCTGCACCAACTTTTTTTAGGTGCGGGATTTAAAATAATCAAAAATCTTTCCGTTGGAATGAATATTTCGTATCTTTGGGGGGATATAACAAGAAGCTCTAGCTTGAGTTTCCCTTCTTCGTCGGCCAATTATCCGATTACGATAACATCGAATGTGGCGATGAAGAGCTACAAATTGGACCTCGGTGCGCAATATACCCACCGGTTCGGAAAGAAGCATGCCGCAACCTTGGGAGTGGTATTCTCGCCGGGACACAATTTGTTCAACGAAGCGTATGAAACGAGGCAGTTGGGAAGCGGCAGCACAGGGATAACCGCGACGACGGAAGATGTCAGTGTCACGTGTGGCATTCCGACTACGTATGGCGTCGGCGTGACCTATGTGTATGACAATCGCCTGACGGTGGGAGCGGATGCCATGTTCCAGAATTGGAGCGAGGTGAACTATATGAATGAGAAAGGAGTGTTCTGCGATCGCGGCAGAATCTCGGCCGGTGCGGAGTATATACCGAACCTGATGGGCAGAAGCTACATGTCGCACGTGAAATATCGGGTGGGTGCCTACTACTCCCCATCTTATTATAAGATAAACGGGACACGTGCCGCCAACGAATATGGCGTGACTGCCGGCTTTGGCCTTCCCATACCGCGGACACGCTCCATCGTGAGCCTTTCGGCGCAGTATGTGCGTACCAAGGCCACGGAAGCCTCTTTCTTGGACGAGAAGACCTTGCGCATCTGTGTGGGAGTGACCTTCAACGAAGGATGGTTCTTCAAACGTAAAGTGAATTGATGAGTTTTTTTTTGAATGGAAAATATAATAACTAAAATTTGAATACAATGAAAATTAAGACGCTTGTGGCTGTATTGCTCCTTTCTGGTGGAGTGGGCAGCACTTTCGCACAAACTGAGAATTGTAATTCCAACAGTAGTATTTCTCACGAGGCGGTGAAAGCCGGCAACTTTAAGGACGCGTATGAACCTTGTATGGCCGTGCTGAAAGATTGCCCGACGCTGAGATATTATACGTTTACGGATGCTCAGAAAATCCTGGTGGGCTTCTTGACCCAAATCAAGGACAGAAATTCTGCCGATTACAAGAAGTATTTCGATGAGTTGATGGAGGTCTATGACTTGAGAATGAAATACATTCCCGAATTTATCAACAAGGGAATGAAGGGTGTGCCGAGCGTTGCCGATGCGTTGGGAGCAAAGGCGGTGGACTACCTGCAATATGCGCCGGCTCCGGACTTGAACACCGCATACGGCTGGTTGAAGGAGTCTGTCCAGGCTGAAAAGGGTGGTTCCAAAGGTGCCGTGTTGCACTATTTCCTGGACGCTTCCATGCAGAAGGTAAAGGCTGACAACAACCATACCGACCAGTTCTTCCAAGACTATATCGACGCTTCCAAGTATGCCGATGACGCCATTGCCGCCGAAACCAAGGAGGCCAAGAAGGCGACGCTGCAATCTATCAAGGACAACCTGGTTGCCATGTTCATCCAGAGTGGTGTGGCCGACTGCGAATCTTTGCAGAACATCTATGGTCCGAAGGTGGAAGAGAACCAAGGTGACTCTACTTTCTTGAAGAAGGCGCTGAACATCCTGAAGCTGATGAAGTGTAACGAGAGCGAAGTATATTTCAAGGCATCCGAATATATGTATAGAATCGACCCGACTGCCGACGCAGCCGTAGGTGTTGCCTTCATGTACTATAAGAAAGGCGACTATGACAATGCCGTGAAGTACTTCGACGAGGCGCTGGGCAAAGAGACCGACAACGCCAAGAAGGCCGAAATGGCTTATGCCACCGCCGCTGCCCTGATGCAGGCCAAGAAGCTGTCGGCTGCCAGAAGCTACTGCCAGAAGGCCATGAGCTTCAAGGAAGATTACGGCGAACCCTACATCCTTCTGGCACAGCTCTATGGCTCTAATCCTAATTGGAACGACGAACCTGCTCTGAACAAGTGCGTTTACTTTGTGGTAATCGACAAGCTGCAGAGAGCGAAAGCGGTGGATCCGTCGGTAACAGACCGTGCCAACGAACTGATTTCCACCTACGCGCGCCATACCCCGCAGGCTAAGGACCTCTTCATGCTGGGCTACAAGGCAGGCGACCGCATCACCATCGGTGGCTGGATAGGTGAAACAACAACCATCAGATAATATGTATCGACAATCTGTTGACGTTGTTCATCATAGAAATACAAGCATAACCATTGTCTTCGGAGCAATGGTTATGCTTCTTTTATTTTCGGCTTGTTCGGGGAGAAGAAAAGAGCTGGGTGCCGCCATTACCGAGCGCGACTCGCTGCCGGTGATGGAAACCAAGGGGGTGGCGACATTGATTTCCGATTCCGGCGTCACACGCTATCGGGTCAATGCGGAAGAGTGGCTTATCTTCGACCGCAAAAACCCGCCTTACTGGGCCTTCGAGAAGGGAATATATCTGGAGAAGTTCGACTCCGTTTTCCAGGTGGAGGCAAGCATCCAGGCCGATACCGCCTACTTCTACAACAAGGAAGAATTGTGGAAACTGACGGGGAATGTGCATATACAGAACTTGAAGGGCGAACGCTTTGATACGGAACTGCTGTACTGGGATCAGCGGAAGCAGAAGGTCTATTCGGATGCGTTTATCCGCATTGAACAGCCCGACCGCATCATTACGGGGCACGGATTTGAGTCGAACCAGCAGATGACCGTCTATACGATCCGCCGGCCGGAAGGCATTTTCTACGTGGACGAAGAAGAGGCCGCTCCTGCCGATTCGCCGGCGACGGACAGCCTGCATATAGATACCACAAACTGATAATATGGATACTTTCATATCGCTATTGATAACCATGGCTTTCTCGGCATTCTTTTCGGGGATGGAGATTGCCTTTGTTTCTGTTGACAAATTGCGCTTTGAGATGAACCGGAAGTCGGGCGTCACTTCCGGCATCATTGCCTATTTCCTGCGCAATCCGAATAACTTCATCTCGACGATGCTGGTGGGCAACAATATCGCGCTTGTCATCTACGGTATTTTGATGGCTCAAATCATCGAGGACAACCTGCTGGCAGGTTTCATTTCCAATGAATTCGTGCTGGTGCTTGTGCAGACGATCATCTCTACGCTCGTCATTTTGGTGACCGGTGAGTTCTTGCCCAAGACCTTGTTCAAAATCAATCCCAATCTGATGTTGCAGGTGTGTGCCGTCCCGTTGTTTGTCTGCTACGTTGTCTTGTTTCCTGTTTCTAAACTTGCGTCGGGTGTGTCGTCGCTGTTCCTTCGGATATTGGGCATGAAGGTGAACGACGAGGTGTCAGCCAAGGCGTTCGGTAAGGTAGATCTCGACTACTTCATCCAATCGAGCATTGAGAATGCCGAATGCGAGGAAGAACTTGATACGGAAGTGAAGATTTTTCAGAATGCCCTTGATTTCTCGAACATCAAGATACGCGACTGCATCGTGCCGCGCACGGAAGTGGTGGCGGTGGATTTGACCACTTCGCTGGAGGACCTGAAGAACCTGTTCGTGGAGTCGGGAATCTCCAAGATTATTGTGTATGAAGGGAACATAGACAACGTGGTGGGATACATCCATTCATCGGAGATGTTCCGGAATCCGGTAGATTGGCGGGACAACGTGAAAGAGGTTTCCATTGTGCCCGAGACGATGGCGGCACACAAGCTGATGAAGCTTTTCATGCAGCAGAAGAAGACGATTGCCGTAGTGGTGGACGAGTTTGGCGGCACAGCGGGTATCGTTTCGCTGGAAGACCTGGTGGAAGAGATTTTCGGTGACATCGAGGATGAGCATGACAACACTTCATACATCTGCAAGCAGATAGGCGAGGCCGAGTATGTGCTTTCGGCACGTCTGGAGATAGAGAAGGTGAACGAGACCTTCGGGCTTGATTTGCCGGAGTCGGAAGAGTATCTGACGGTGGGCGGGTTGATTCTGAACCGTTATCAGAGCTTCCCGAAGCTGCACGAAGTGGTGGCCGTGGACAATTATCACTTCAAAATAATCAAGGTTACGGCAACGAAAATCGAGCTGGTAAGGCTAAAAGTCGTTGAATAATCTCCTTTATTCGTATTTTTTTAAAGAATAAATGGATGCGTATTAGCATTTTTTGTATCTTCGTGCGCTAAAATCGAATTAGATAGGAAATAATAATAAACAAATAAATCGTATTAACAAAAATGGCAACATTACAGAACATTCGGTCTAAAGGACCTTTATTGGTGATTGTGATTGGTCTGGCGTTGTTCGCTTTCATTGCAGGTGATGCGTGGAAAGTGCTTCAGCCACACCAATCGCAGGACGTAGGTGAGGTGAACGGGAAGACTATTACCGCTCAGGAATATCAGGCGTTGGTAGAAGAATATACAGAAGTCGTTAAGTTCTCCAGCGGCAACAGCGCGCTGAACGACGAACAGACCAGCCGCATCAAGGACGAAGTGTGGAGAACATACGTCAACAATAAGCTGATTGAGGCTGAAGCAGAAAAAATCGGCTTGACCGTATCGAATGCGGAAGTTCAGGCCATCATCGATGCGGGCGTGCATCCCATGTTGCAGCAGACTCCGTTCCGCAACCCGCAGACCGGTGCGTTCGACAAGGACATGCTGAAGAAGTTCCTGGTGGACTATTCCAAGATGAACAAGGCGCAGATGCCTTCGCAGTATGCGGAGTATTATGAATCCATGTACAGATTCTGGTCTTTCCTTGAAAAGTCTCTTATCCAGACTCGTCTGCAGGAGAAGTACCAGGCGTTGCTCGCGAAGTCTCTGCTCTCTAATCCGCAGGAAGCGCAGGTTGCTTTCGATGGAAGAGTGAACCAGACGGACTTGTTGTTGGCTGCCATTCCCTATTCTTCGATTGCAGACTCTGCCATCGTCATCAAGGATGCCGATTTGAAAGCCGCATACGACAAGAAGAAGGAGCAATTCAGACAATATGTAGAGACTCGTAACATCAAGTTTATTGATGTGCAGGTGACTGCTAGCGCGGAAGATAAGGCCGCCCTTCAGGCTGAGATGGAAGAATATACCGAACAGCTGAATGCCAATCCGGCCGATTATTCGACTTTCGTTCGTTCTACGGGTTCTGACGTTTCGTATGTGGATCTGTTCTATACAGCTAATGCGCTGCCGGCTGATGTGGTGGCTCGTTTGGATTCTGTCGCTGTAGGCGGTGTGTATGGTCCTTATTATAATGTGGCGGACAATACCATTAACTCTTTCAAGAAGCTGGCTGCCGCCTCTATGCCTGACTCCATCGAATTCCGTCAGATTCAGGTAGTGGCAGAAGATGCAAGCAAAACCAAGAATCTGGCTGACAGCATCTATAACGCAATCAAGGGTGGCGCTGACTTTGCAGAGCTGGCTAAGAAGTACGGACAGACAGGAGAGACAGCCTGGATTTCTTCCGCCAACTATGAAGGCGCTCAGATTGACGGCGACAACTTGAAGTATATCACTGCCATCACCACACTGGCACAGAATGAGTTGAAAAACCTGGAACTGGGACAGGCCAACGTTATTCTGCAGGTGACCGGCAAGAAGGCTGTGAAGAATAAGTACAAAGTGGCTGTCGTGAAGCGTACGGTGGACTTCAGCAAGGAGACTTACAGCAAGGCTTACAATGAATTCAGTCAATTCATTGCAGCCAACAATACACTGGATAAGATGGTGGCCAATGCGGAAGATGCCGGTTACAGACTGCTTGACAGAACAGACTTATATAGCTCTGAACACGGAATCGGTGGCATAAGAGGCACGAAGGATGCGCTGAAGTGGGCCTTTGAGGCAAAGGCAGGCGAGGTTTCCGGTCTGTATGAATGCGGCGAAAGCGACCACATGCTGGTGGTAGGCGTAGCAAGCATCGTGCCGGAAGGTTATCGTCCGTTGTCGTTGGTTTCCAGCTTGTTGAGAGCAGACGTCCTTCGTGATAAGAAAGCGGAAAAGATTATGGCGGACATGAAGGCGGCGAATGCCACTTCATTCGACCAGTATAAGAATATGGCGAATGCCGTGAGCGACTCTGTGAAGCATGTTACGTTCTCGGCTCCCGCTTATGTGCCGACTTTGCGCAGCAGTGAACCGGTGGTTGGCGCATACGCTTCCGTTGCCGAGGTGAACCAGCTGAGTGCTCCTATCAAAGGTCAGGGCGGTGTATTCGTTCTTCAACCGTATGCCAAAGAGAAGCTGAACGACACCTTTGAGAAGGAGACGGAAGAGGCTAATCTGGCAAATATGCATGCTCGCATGGCAAGCCAGTTCATCAACGACTTATATCTGAAGGCTGATGTAAAAGACCAACGTTATTTGTTCTTTTAATTTTTTCGGCTGAAATATAAGAATAGAAAAAGTGATAAAAAGAAAGGCCGTCCGGGGTTTCCGGGCGGCTTTTTCATTTACAGGGAGTTGCAGGAGTTGTTATTTTGCTTCGCTTCATTAGGAGTTGAAAGAGTTAGAGCCGATACGCTTGTGCATGATTCCGTTACGGGGAGGATTGGTTTTCACTCCTAAGCCGACTTGCTGGCTGATAACTCCTTTTACTCCTCTAACTTCCTTAAATGGGAGAGCCGTGTCATTTTTCTATACTCTCCGTTGTCTTTGTTCAACTTTATTCCTACCTTTGCCTCCCTGAAAGTGTTTTGTTTCAAGTCGTGAAGCCGACGGTTTCCTCGCATGAAGCGCACTTTCTTAATGAAAAGAGTAACGATATATGCAGAAACAATCTTTATTGGGCCTGACACTTCCTGAATTGCAGGAGGTAGTGAAGCGCTTGGGAATGCCCGCTTTTTCGGCCAAACAGATAGCGGCTTGGCTGTACGGCAAACGGGTTGCTTCGATTGATGAGATGAGCAATCTTTCGTTGAAGCATCGGGAACTGCTGAAGGAACTTTATGAAGTAGGTGCGGAAGCTCCGGTGGATGCCATGCGCTCGACGGACGGCACGGTGAAGTATCTGTACCGGGCAGGTGAAGGGCATTTTGTGGAAGCGGTCTATATTCCTGATGATGACCGTGCCACGCTTTGCGTATCTTCACAGGTGGGCTGTAAGATGCATTGTAAATTCTGCATGACCGGTAGGCAAGGTTTCAACGCCAACCTGACAGCCGGACAAATCATCAATCAAATCAATTCATTGCCCGAGCGGGACAAACTGACCAATGTCGTCATGATG
>NZ_JAICZW010000056.1 GCF_029057325.1 Bacteroides sp.
GATCGGGTTTCATGCCACAAAGGTAAAAAATATAATGTAAAAGAAAGGATGACCAACCGGAAATATCCGCTGACCCAAAATAAGGGGTCAGTCCGAAATAATAACATACACAATCCTCCCCCAAAAACAGGTGGAGACGTGCCGGAAAAACAGCACACACCTCCACCTGCGTTTATGTCCCTATAAAATCAATATACGGATTTATTGAGGGAGTTACCGGTTGTCTCCCTTCCTGATTTCCACCCGTCGTATCTTTCCGCTGATGGTCTTGGGCAGTTCGTCCACAAACTCAATGACGCGCGGATATTTGTAGGGCGCGGTAGTCTTCTTCACGTGGTTCTGCAACTCCTTGATGAGCGCCTCGCCTGCCTGCCCTTTGTATTCCTTCGACAGGACGATGGTAGCCTTCACCACCTGCCCGCGGATTTCGTCGGGCACACCGGTAATGGCGCACTCCACCACGGCGGGATGGGTCATCAGAGCGCTCTCCACCTCGAAGGGGCCGATGCGGTAGCCACTGCTCTTGATGACATCGTCCGCCCGCCCCACGAACCAGAGGTAGCCGTCTTCGTCCTTCCACGCCACGTCGCCCGTATAGTAGATGCCGTCGTGCCATGCCTCACGGGTGCGGTTGGCATCGCGATAATACTCCTTGAAGAGTCCCAGGGGCTTGCTCCGGTCGGTGCGGATGACGATTTGCCCCTGCTCGCCCGCCTCCACAGAGCGGCCGTCGTAGTCTATCAAGTCCACATCATATTGCGGGTTGGGCAGCCCCATGCTGCCCGGTTTGGGTTCCATCCAGGGCATGGTCGCCACGGTGAGGGTGGTTTCGGTCTGCCCGAATCCTTCCATCAGCTTGATGCCGGTCAGTTTCTTGAAGGTGTCGAACACGGCGGGGTTCAAGGCTTCTCCGGCGATGGTGCAGTATTGCAGGCTGGAGAGGTCGAACTTCGTCAGGTCTTCGTGAATGAGAAAGCGGAAGATGGTGGGCGGCGCGCAGAGGGAGGTCACGCGATAGTCCTGTATCTTCTTCAATATATCAGCCGGGGTGAACTTCTCGTGGTCGTAAACAAACACGTTGGCGCCGGCAATCCACTGCCCGTAGAGCTTGCCCCAAACTGCCTTTCCCCATCCGGTATCGGCAATGGTGAGGTGGAGGCTGTCCTCCTTGAGGTTGTGCCAGAAACTGCCGGTGACGATGTGTCCCAGGGGATAGGTGAAGTCGTGCGCCACCATCTTGGGCTCGCCGGTGGTGCCGCTGGTAAAGTACATCAGAGAGATGTCGTCGTTCGTGTTCGGATGCTCCGGCTTTACGAAGGGGGCCGCGTCCTCGATGCCTTTCTGGAAGTCTTCAAAGCCTTCGGGCACCTCTGGTCCCACACTGACGAGATGCTTCACGCTGGGCGATTGGGGCATGGCGGCGATGATGTGGTCGGTGATAACCTGCTCGCCGGCGCAGACTATCATCTTGATGTCGGCGGCGTTGCAGCGATAGACAATGTCCTTCTTGGTCAGCAAGTGGGTGGCGGGAATCACCACGGCACCCAGCTTGTGGAGCGCCACGATGCAGAACCAGAACTCGACACGGCGTTTCAGTATCAGCATCACCATGTCGCCGCGGCGGATGCCGAGGCCTTGGAAGTAAGACGCCGTCCGGTCGGTATAACGCTTCATGTCGGCGAAGGTGAACTGGCGGCTTTCGCCCTTGTCGTTGGTCCACAGCAGCGCGGGCTTTTCGGGCTGCTCGGCAGCCCAGGCATCCACTACATCGTAACCGAAGTTGAAGTTCTCCGGCACGTTAATCTTAAGGTTCTTGATGAAATCCTCCTGCGATGTGAAGGAGGTTTGGGATAAAAATCTTTCTACCATATTTGTAGGAGTTATCGGGAGTTAGAAGGAGTTATTGCCCTTCGGGCTTAGGAGTTAAAAGCCAATAGCCTTGTTTTCGGTTTCTAATCACAAGCAGAACTATTGATTCCTAACTCCTAACGGAGTAAAGCGGAGTGATAACTCCCTTTAACTCCTGATAACTCCCTGAAAAGTATTACATGATTATTGCCAGAAACTTGACCGTCTTTCCATCCAGCGCCTTCATGCCGTGCGGCAATTTGGAGTTGAAGTAGATGCTGTCCCCTTCGTTCAGTGTAAGTTCCTTGCCGTCAATGCTCAACATCAGCTTGCCTTCCAAGACAAGGTTGAACTCCTGTCCGCTATGGCTGTTGATGTGCATCGGTTCGTCGTCCGGCTTCGGCTCTACCGTCACGATGAACGGGTCGGCAGTACGGTTGATGAATCCGGCGGCAAGTGACTGGTACTTGTAGGCCTTGGTACGTTCGATGCTGGTGCCCTTTCCGGCACGGGTCAGGAAGTAGGATGCCATCTTGGGCTCTTGCCCGAACATCAGCGTATCCAGCGAAACGCTGTATTGGCGGCCTATCTTTTGCAGCATGCTGACAGAGATGTCATACTCTCCCGTTTCGGCACGAAGATACTCTTCTACGGGGATGTCGCAGTCGCGGGCGATGTCTTCGGGTGTCAGTTCCAAGACATCACGCAGTCCGCGCAGCCGTTCGGCTATTTGTTTGATTTGTTCGTCCATATCGTCTGTTGATTTTTTAATGAGTATTCTGTTTTACTTACTCGCCCTGACAGCTACTTACTTTGACGGCATTAATCAATGTCGAGGTGAATCCGCCATGTTCCAGCTCGTTGATGCCACGGATGGTGATTCCGCCGGGGGTACACACCTTGTCTATCTCTACGCTGGGATGCGTGTCGTTGTTCAGTATCAGTTCGGCGGCGCCCTTGACGGATTGCGCCACCATGCGCATACCGTCTTTGGGATAGACGCCCAGTTCGATACCCGCCTGCATCACGGCCTGAATATATTTCAGCGCGTATGCGATGCCGCAGGAAGTCATGGCGGTGGTGGCGGCAATCTTCCCTTCGGGAATCAGCATAGCAAGGCCCATCTGGTTGAAGACATCCAACAGCAGTTGTTCCTGCTCGGGTGTGGCGTTGTGGCTGGCGATGAGCGTCATGCTCTGCATCTCGCTGATGGCGGTGTTGGGAATGAGGCGGAACATCGTCATCCCTTCATTGCCGGTGTATCTCTCCAGTGTCCAAAAGGAGATGCCGGCGGCAACGGATATCAGGACCTGACCGCTCTTCAGTTGCAGCTCCTCTATCACCTGCTCCATCAGCCAAGGTTTCACGGCAAGGACGACCCAATCCGCTCCGTTGGCGGCTTCCCGGTTGTCGTTGGTCACTTGCAGTGCCGGAAATTCGGCTTTCAGCTTATCCAGTTTGCCTTGCGAGGGGTTGGCGATGGTGATGTCACCGGCAGGAATGAAGGTGCCTTTGGCAAGTCCGCGGGCGACGGCTCCTCCCATATTACCGGCACCGATAATTGCTACTTTCATATCTTTTTGTCGTTAAAAACGTTATCTACCTGCAAAGGTAGATGTTTTCAAACAAAAAACGACCAAAAGAGAAAGGTATTCTACTTCTGGTCGTATCTTTTTGTTGAGTTGATTACAATCTAAGGCAAGTGTCAGTCAAGTATTCTTTTAAAGCACCTTCTTGAAGCGTTCCAGAAACTCCTTCGCCTCCTCCATGCTGAGACAGAGGGGCGGCAACAGACGGAGCACGTTCGTACCACTTACGCCGGTGAAGACGTGCTGCTCTTTCAGTAGCTTCAAACGTAGCTCTTTGATGGGTTCCTCAAATTCCAGTCCTATCATCAGTCCGCGCCCGCGCACCTCCTTGATTTGCGGGAACTTCTTCAGCTCCGTCAGCAAGAAGTCACCCACTTGGGCGGCGTTCGCTATCAGGTTTTCCTGCTCCATCACGTCCAGTACGGCAAGAGCGGCACTGCACGCCAGGTGGTTGCCGCCAAACGTAGTTCCCAGCTGTCCGTACACCGGTGTGAACATCGGGCTGATGAGCACGCCAGCCATCGGGAAACCGTTGCCGATGCCCTTTGCCACGGTGATGAGGTCGGGACGGATGCCGTTGTGTTGATGGGCGAAGAACTTGCCACTGCGTCCGTAGCCGCTCTGTATTTCATCAAGAATCAGAACTGTACCTGTCTCCGTACAGGCTTGGCGCAGGGCGTGCATGAACTCGTCCGTAGGCAGCTGAATGCCGCCCACGCCCTGTATGCCTTCGATAATCACGGCGCAGACATCGCCTTTGGCGAGTTCCGCCCGCATGGTTTCCGTGTCGTTCAGCGGCAGGTAGGTGACGTGCCCGCAGTCGTTGATGGGAGCGATGATTTTGGGGTTGTTCGTCACTTCCACCGCCAGCGATGTGCGTCCGTGGAACGCCTTGGAGAAGGAGATCACGCGGGTACGCCCGTTGTGGAAGGAAGCGAGCTTCAAGGCATTCTCGTTGGCTTCGGCACCGCTGTTGATGAAGAAGAACGAATAGTCGTCATAGCCGCAGAGTTTTCCCAGACGCGCGGCGACCTGCTGTTGCAGCTTGTTAATCACAGAGTTGGAATAAAATCCCAACGTTGCCACTTGCCGGCTTATCATCTCCACGTAGTGCGGGTGTGCATGGCCAATGGAGATGACGGCATGGCCGCCATAGAGGTCAAGGTACTCTGTACCATTGTCGTCCCACACATGGCAACCTTGTCCTTTGACGATGTTGATGTCAAAGAGAGGATATACGTCGAATAGGTTCATAATAAGGAGCCTCTCCCCCGCCCCCTCCCCCGTAGGGAGGGGAGGTTTGAGGGTACTATTGTTTATGGATATTTATACTATTGTATCTTTATTCCCCTCCCTACGGGGGAGGGGTTAGAGGAGAGGCTTTTAGAATGCTGACGGCTTCAACTTCAGCCCTACGGTCTCTTCCAGATTAAACAGCAGGTTCATGTTGTGCACCGCCTGGCCACTGGCACCCTTCAGCAGGTTGTCGATGCAGGAAACGATGAGCAGTTTGTCGCCGTGCTTCTCCAGGTGGATGAGACACTTGTTGGTGTTCACCACTTGCTTCAGGTCGATATTCTTCTCTACAATGTGCGTAAAGGAGTCTTTGGCATAGTACTCCTGATACATGCGGACGATTTCTTCCAAAACGACCTTGGTCTTCACGACGATGGTGGCGAAGATGCCGCGCGGGAAGTCGCCACGATAGGGGATGAAGTCTATCTCCGAATCGAAGCTGTTCTGCAACTGCTTGAGCGACTGTTTGATTTCGGGCACGTGCTGATGCTCAAAGGCTTTATAGATGCTCAGGTTATTGTTGCGCCAGCTGAAGTGGCTTGTGGCTCCCGGTTTCACACCCGCACCGGTGCTGCCGGTGATGGCGTTCACCATGATGTCACCGTTCAGCATCAGATGCTTGGCAAGCGGCAGCAAGCCCAGCTGGATGCAAGTGGCAAAGCAGCCGGGGTTTGCCACGTGCTTTGCCTTGCAGGTGGCACGACGGTTCAGTTCCGGGAGGCCGTAGATGAAGTCGTGGTCGGGAGAAGCGAGACGATAGTCCATGGAGAGGTCGATGATTTTCAGTTCTTCGGGCACATTGTGGCTTTCAAGGAACTTCTTCGTGTCGCCGTGGGCGGTGCAGAAAAAGAGCACGTCAATCTCGTCCAATGGAAGCTGGTCAGTGAATACCAAATCAGTTTCGCCGTACAGTCCTTCGTGTACGTCGGTTATCTTGTTTCCGGCGTTGCTCGAGCTGTTCACGAAAACGATTTCCGCCTCCGGATGATTGAGCAGCAGACGAATAAGTTCGCCTGCCGTATATCCTGCTCCGCCGATAATTCCTACTTTAATCATATTTTCTCGTCTTTATGGTTGGAATAGTAAGCGCGCAATGCGGTGGAAGTCACTTTAATGAAGCCTTTGGCATCTTCTGCCGTCCAGCCCTTCTGCATTTCGCCGTATTCGCCAAACTTATTCTTCACTAGGTCGTCCTTACTTTCTACACCTACGGTAGAGAAGCCGAGCGGATGAAGTTCCAGAATAGCTGTTCCGTTCACATTGCGTTGCGAGGATTCCAGCATGGTTTCGATGTCGCGCATCACCGGCTCCAGGTACTGGCTTTCGTGCAG
This sequence comes from Bacteroides sp., assembly GCF_029057325.1. GTDB lineage: Bacteria > Bacteroidota > Bacteroidia > Bacteroidales > Bacteroidaceae > Bacteroides. Next base: position 6,065 of record NZ_JAICZW010000056.1, read on the forward strand.
GAACATGCCGTACCAGTTTGCCACCTGGTCCTTCCAGTACTGCTGCCATTTGCTCAACGTATATTTTTCGAGGAAACGGTGGGCGCCGATAATCAGCATAGGGGCAGCAGCCTCGAAGCCCACACGTCCCTTGATGCCGATGATGGTATCGCCCACGTGCATGTCGCGGCCGATACCGTAGGCGGCACCAATCTCTTCCACTTTCTGAATTGCTTGGATGGGGTCGTCGAACCGCTCGTCGTTCACCGCTTTCAGCTCACCCTTCTCGAAGGTGAGGCGCAATTGCTCGCTGCCCTCTTTGGTACAATGCTTCAGGTAAGCGCTTTCGGGCAAGCCCTGTGCGGAATCCAGTATCTCGCCACCGCAGATGGAGGTGCCCCACAGGCCTACGTTATAAGAGTATTTCAGCTTGGTGAAATCGGCGGCAAAGCCATGCTCGTTCAGATAGTCGATTTCCTCCTGACGGCTCAAGGCCATGTCGCGTGTCAGGGTGATAATTTCCACCCCCGGAGCCAATACAAGGAAAGTCATATCGAAACGGATTTGGTCGTTACCCGCACCTGTAGAGCCGTGAGCGATGGCATCGGCACCAATCTCGTTGGCATAGCGTGCGATGGCCAGTGCCTGGAAGATGCGTTCAGAGCTTACGGAGATGGGGTAAGTGCCGTTGCGCAGCACGTTGCCATATACCATGTACTTCAGGCTCTTTGCATAGTACTCCTGTGTCACGTCGAGTGTAACGTATTTAGCAGCCCCCAATTTGTAGGCGTTCTCTTCGTTTGTTTTTAACTGTTCAGGGCTGAAACCGCCGGTGTTGGCACAAGCCGCATATACTTCGTATCCTTTCTCTTTGGCAAGATACATGACCGTAAACGAGGTGTCCAATCCGCCGCTGAATGCGACTACCACCTTCTTCTTCTTTGTTTCCATAACGCTTTTATGATTTATGATTTCAGATTTATGATTTCAGATTTATGACTCATAGCGCTTAACTTATGGCTCCACCTATCGCATGGCAAATCATAAACCTGAAATATAAAATCTCCTATATTTTATCTTCTTCGTGTAATGCCGGGTCGTAGAGCATGGCTGTACAGATGCAGAACTTACGGTTCTTTGCCACCAGGATGTCGTGGTTGGTACACCCTTCACACCCCTTCCAGAATGCCTCATCGTCGGTCAGTTCGTTGAATGTGACGGGCACATAACCCAGTTCGGTATTCATCTTCATCACGGCAGCGCCACTGGTGAGACTGAACACCTTGGCATTGGGCCAGCGCAAACGCGCCAGGCGGAAAGAGGCGTTCTTGATGCGCTTTGCCAGTCCCAATCCCCGATAGTTGGGGTGAACTATCAAACCGGAAGTTGCCACATACTGCTTGTTACCCCAGCTCTCAATGTAGGTGAAGCCGGCAAAATCCTCTCCACACAAGGCGATGATCGCCTTTCCTTCTTTCATCTTTGTAGCTACATATTCGTGCGTACGCTCTGCGATGCCCGTTCCGCGTACTTTGGCAGCTTCCCGGATGGTATCCAAAATCTTATCCACATAAACTTCATGTGAGGCATCTGCCACCATCACATCAATCTGTTTCGAATCCATTTCTATCTATTCGTTTATTTAAATTTCTTGTTCTTTCGTTTACTATTTAATATTAGGAATCATTTGAGATAAGAAACTTCGCACCTCATCATGGGACACCACCTCGCGCAACACCAACATGATGGTATCATCTCCGGCAATCGTACCCAGAATGGCAGAACATTCCCGATTGTCTATGTCATAGGCCATGCTGCTGGCATATCCGGGACGGGTACGGATGACAGCGATGTTTCCGGAAAATTGGAGTGACACGAATCCGCTTGTCATCAGCATCTCACTTGGGCTTTGGTCGTTGGAACGCTTATACATAATGTTGTTGGGCAACACATACACGTATCTTCCGTTCATATTGGCCGCTTTAGCAACTTTCAGTTGCTTCAAGTCGCGCGACAAGGTGGCCTGCGTCAAGTTGAAGCCCTCCTTTTCCAAAGCCTGCAACAACTCTTCCTGCGAACCAACCTCTTTGCTCGAGATAATCATCTTGATGGCGTCTAAACGATTGCTTTTTTTCTTCATTTCTGTATAATTATTCTAATAGAACGCAAAAATACACATTATTTTGAATATACCATGCATTATAGAAGTTTTTTTGTATTTTTATTCCGGTTCGGTTATAAAGAAGAGAAGCCGCCAAATCCGGGTCAGCGGATATTTCTGGTTGGTATCCATTTCCTTTATGCGTACAAAGTAGCCAATCTGAACATGAAGAACTTTA
>NZ_JAICZW010000057.1 GCF_029057325.1 Bacteroides sp.
GTATGCGGTAGATTCCCTGACCCACTCCATCCCCTACCTCATCCCCGCAGCCGCCAATCTGCTGGACACCATCGGAAGCAACTTTCTGGATTCGCTGGTTTGCAAAGGGCTGAACCCGAATAAAATCATTGTGACCTCCGTACTCCGCACCAAAGATGACGTGAAACGCCTGCGCCGCAAAAACGGAAACGCCTCCTTGAACTCCGCCCATTTCTATGGAACAACGTTCGACGTCAGCTGGAAGCGCTTCCGGAAGGTAGAAGACAAAGACGGACGCCCCTTGCAAGATGTCAGCGCAGACACATTGAAACTGGTGCTGTCAGAAGTGCTGCGCGATTTGAAAAAAGCGGATAAGTGCTACATCAAATACGAATTGAAGCAAGGATGCTTCCATATCACAGCGAGAAAAAACAGGTGACGGGAGGTGATACAGGCGGTAAGTGATAGGCGACAAACACTCATCGCCTATATCACCTGCCACTAAATTAATCAAATTGCTCCGCAAGCATCCTCCACGCCAACGGCAGGCACGACACGATATCTCCTGCCATCAAGGCAATGGGGCCTTGTTTCTTGCAAGCGATGTCACCCGCCAGACCGTGCACATACGTAGCCAGGCAGGCGGCCGTTTCCGCCTCATATCCTTGCGCCAACAAAGCAAGCACCACACCGGTCAAGACATCGCCGCTTCCTCCCGTCGCCATGCCCGGATTACCAGTTACGTTAAAGTAGCACTTGCCCGAAGGGGTGATGATAGCCGAGTAGGCACCTTTCAAGATGATATGCACTTCGGCAGTCTTTGCCAGCTCGCGTGCCTTCATCAGACGTTCGTAAGAATTGGTACACTTCCCCACCAGCCGTTCCAGCTCTTTGGGATGCGGAGTGAGAATGCTTCCTTTGGGCAAACGACCAAGGTAACTGCGCTTTCCGCCCAATATATTCAGCGCATCGGCATCCAATACCATCGGAGTCTGGCAAGCGTCTATCAAGTCAAGCAGCGCCGCTTCCGTCTCTTCCGCCTGTCCCAATCCGGGACCTACTCCCACCGCCTGAAAATCGTCCGTATCAACGAATGAGGCAAAACTGGTTTCGCTGATATCCAACTCCGTCATCGCCTCGGGAACAGATGTTTGTACAATAGCGTTGTTACAGAAAGGCACATGCACCGTCAGCAATCCTACGCCCGAACGCAGACAAGCACGGGCCGCCAGCACCGAAGCGCCGGCCATTCCTTGCGAACCGGCTATCAGCAACGCACGTCCGAAGTCGCCCTTATGCGCAAACCGACCGCGAGGTTTCAGCAAGCCGGGCATCGCCTCATTCTCCAGCATGTAGAAATCGGTCTCCATTTCCTCTATGCCCTCTTCGCTCAATCCGATGTCCAGCAAGTCCCATTCGCCCACATACGGTTCGTTTTCGGCGAAAAGAAACGCCAGCTTCGGCAGTTGCAGACTCAGGGTGAGGTCGGCCCGCACGATGTTTGCCGAAACATTATAGGCATTGTCTTCGCCCATCAGCCCGGAAGGGATGTCGATGGCCACCACCTTTGCCGGCGAAGCGTTGATATACTTCACCACAGCGGCAAATCCGCCGGCAAGGGGCTTGTTGAGTCCGCTGCCGAAGAGGCCGTCCACCACCACATGGTCTTCCGTCAATGTGGGAGGAATGAACTGCGTGGTGACTTCGTGGAAGTCCACACCTGCAACATCGGCCAGCCATTCCTTGTTCGCCTCGCAATCCGGTGAAAGCGAACCTTTCGTGTTGAACAGATAAACTTCCAACCGATATCCTTTCTCTGCCAGCAGACGAGCCACCGCCAGCGCATCGCCTCCGTTGTTTCCCGGCCCGGCAAACACGGTGAAAGGTGTCTCCACCCCCCAACGTTCGGCAATCGCTTCCGTTAGCGCCAATGCGGCACGCTCCATCAGGTCAAGGGAGCTAATCGGTTCATTCTCTATGGTATAAGCATCCAATTGCTTGATATTCGTTGTAGGAAATATCTTCATAATCGTTCGTATTCTTTTTTTTGACTGAGCAAAGGTAAAAGGAATTGTTAGAAAAAACAAACGTACCGATAGTACTCGTACGATTTTGCCTTCATTTGCACCGTTTTTAGAGGAACGCTCTTTAGCTCTCAACAGAGGGAGGCTCCTTCTTTAACTTCTCCAACCCCGTCAGGCACTTGTGTTCCACGCCTACTGAATGTAAACTATTTTTTCATTCCATTTTCACAAGCCGGAACGTCCCGGTGAAAAAACGTCCTTCCCCCTTTTCTCCTCCGTTCTTCCTATCCGCTTCCTGCCTGCCCCCTACCAGGACCTATTCGGCTTCGGACGTTCTTCGGACAAACTCCACTCCCTAGGACCGAAGAATGTCCGAAGAACGTCCGAAGAAACACCGAAGAAACTACGGAGCAGAAAAGGACCGGATAAGACGCAAACCGGAAAGACAGCGAGTGACAGAATTTCCGGTAGGAAGTTATTCTATGTAAACAATTATGATTATCGGCTCCTTTCAGAGGAGTGAATCAATCAGAATTGCCAACCTCCCCCTAACGCCTTATACACGTGTACCATCGCTATCAGCTCGTCGCGGACGGCATTGCTCAACCCAATCTGCGCATCGAAGTAGCCGCGCTGTGCATCAAGCACATCCAGGTAGTTGATGACCCCGTTGATGTATTGCAACTGTGCCAGCTCCACATACCCTTTGGCGGAACGTTCGAGTTTGGCACGCAGCTGATAGACCTCTTTTATCTTATTAAAATCGACAATGGCATTTTTCGCCTCCTTGAAGGCATTCAGCACCGTCTTTTCGTAGTTGTGCACTTCGGCTTCAAAAGCGGCTTTCTGCGCCTTCAGCGCGGCGCGGTTCTTTCCCCATCCGAAAAGAGGAGCCAGCACAGCACCGTTCAGCAAAGAATAGGGAGAGGCCAGAAAATGGGAAAGCGCATCACTCTCCAAACCGAATTGTCCGGTCAGGGCAAGGCGGGGGAACATGTTGGTATATGCCACCTTCACCCGGGCGTGTTCAGCCCTCAACTGATGCTCTGCCGCACGGATATCCGGACGGCGCTCCAGCAAACCGGAGGGCAGACCGACGGGAAGCGATTCCGGAATGTCCTGCCTTTGCAGAAAACGGATGCGCCGAATAGATGTGGGGAATTCTCCCACCAGAAAGGCGATATCGTTCTCCTTCAGCGAGATGCGGCGTTCCAGGTCGGGAACAAGCGTGGCGGTGCGTGCCAGCTCCACTTGCGCCTGTTGGTAGGAGGTTTCCGAAGTCAGTCCGCCTTCAAAACGGATGCGTGCCAGGCGCACGCCCTCTTCACGTGCCTTCTGAGTCTGACGCACAATCTCCAGTTCCGTATCAAGGGCCACAAGTTCATAATAGGCCTGCGCCACTTCGGCAACGATGGTGGTGCGCAACGCACGTTGCGCCTCTACGCTTTGTAGGTATTCTGCCACAGCAGCAGCCTTCTTCCAACGCAGGTTTCCCCAAAGGTCTAGTTCCCACGAGAACAGCGCCTTTGCCTCGTATGCATTGCCCACGTCACGGTTATGCCCGCCGTAATTGTCCATCTCTCGCTCCGCCTCCACCTTGCCCGTCAGTTGCGGCAATAGGTTGGAGACGCTGATGCGCTTCTGTGCAGCCATCTCTTTGACACGGGCAGCCGCCATCAGCATGTCCTTGTTATACTCCAAAGCACGGTCTATCAAACTACGCAACGTGCTGTCGGTATAAACCAACTGCCATTGTTCATCGGCAATGCTCACACTGTCCTGCTGCTGCGCCAGGCTGTCGGGAAGCTGCATCTCCGGACGTACATAACTTTCGCCCACCTTGCAAGAGGAAAGGGCAAATAAACTCAGAAACAAGCAAATATATATATTCTTCATTTTCATAACATTATATTTCTATTTTAAGGAGTTATCTCTTAATTTTCCCCCTCACTTTCGCCTTCGCCTTATAGATCAGCACAAAGA
>NZ_JAICZW010000058.1 GCF_029057325.1 Bacteroides sp.
CGCGCTCGGCACGGCGTTTTTCCACATCCGCCAAGAAGTCCTGCTTGGCCTTGCCACTCTTGTAAGCCTCGTATTGGGCGGGGTGCATGGCATATTCAAAGAGCTCTTCATCGTCTTCGCCCAGTTCCCACTTGTTCTCTTTCATCATCTTGCGATACTTGTCAAGTGCATCGGGATAGTTATCCTGCGGATTGCCCGTGAAGAACTTACGGCCTTCGCGTTCTGCCTTCTCGATGAGTTCGGGAGCCAGCTCGCCCGGCAATTTACCTGCCTTGCCCAACAACATATCCCAGATGTCGTCGGCAATCATTCCCCAACGCTCCTTACCCTTCTCCATGGCAATGACGTTCATCATGGCAAGGTTCTTCACGTACTGGCTGAACGGAGTCACCAATGGAGGATATCCCACACGCGGCCATACGTATGCCACTTCGTTGAACAACTTGATGAGCAGTTCGTCTTGCTTCATGAAGGGCAGGTTGCGTTTCGCCTTATACTTGTTGATAGATTCCAGGTTGGATTCCAAGTCGGCCATCAAACTGCCCATCATACCGCCCGGCAATCCCGGACCAATCAGCAGGGAGTTCATCAGACGGTTGCGCGGACTGATGTACAAGCCAAGGAAATCATCCATAAACTCCTGGATGAGGGCACGCACCTTCATATACGCCTCCATGTTGATTTCAGGAACCTGGAAGCCCGCATCCTTCAACATAGCCTGCACGCTGAGCAGGTCGGCATGTCCCGTACCCCATGAAAGCGGTTCCATGCCTACATCGATGTAGTCGCATCCCGCCTCACACACTTCGAGAATACTCGCCATGTTGAAACCCGGTCCTGCGTGGCTGTGATACTGCACGGGAATATCCTTTATCGCCTTGATGCCGGCAACAATCTTGCCCAACGATACCGGACGTCCGATGCCCGCCATATCCTTGATACAGATTTCATCGGCTCCCGCCTCAATCAGCGTTTTCGCCATATTGACGTAGTATTCTACGGTATGTACCGGCGAGAAAGTGATGCAAAGGGAGCATTGCGAAATCATGCCCGCCTCCTTGGCATAACCGATGGAAGGAATGATGTTGCGTGTATCGTTCAATCCGCAGAAAGTACGTGTGATGTCCGTACCTTGCGCCTTCTTTACCTTATAGAACAGTCTGCGCACATCGGCAGGTACAGGGCTCATACGAAGTCCGTTCAACGCACGATCCAGCATGTGTGTCTGGATGCCAGCTTCATGGAACGGTTTCGTCCACTCACGTACAGCTTTATTCGGATTCTCCCCAAACAGCAGATTCACTTGTTCAAAACCGCCGCCATTGGTCTCTACACGTGCAAAACAGCCCATCTCGATAATGGCAGGAGCAACTTTCACCAGCTGGTCAACACGGGGCACATATTTTCCGGCACTTTGCCACATATCCCTGAATACCAAGCTGAATTTAATCTCTTTTTTCATACTAAATGATTCGGTGTATTTATATTATTGTTTCAAATTTTCTCCACTTTCGCTACTTTACCTTTGTCATGCGTCACCACAGCCACAGCCGCACTGATAGCCGCCATGATATTGGCAGGAATCGGCGCAGGACCGTTTGCGGCGGCCTTTGCGGGAGCCGCCTCTTCCGGCGCATACCTGTTCACAAGTGCAATCAACGCCTTACCCAAATAGATAACAACCAGCAGGATGGCAAAGACCGTCGTCATACCCACCACCATCAGCAAAAATGCTGTATTCAGATTTTCCATATATGATATTTTATTAGTTATTTCGGCTGTTTTGAAAAAAATCGGTCGAAATTAATGATAATCAGTGAAAGAATCCCGTTTTTTAATTATAAAAGATGCTAAAATGCAATTGTACATCAACCGTCTAAAAGCAGCAGAAGGATTTTAAATACGGCTTTTTCATTTGTAGGAGTTATCTGCTAGGAGTTAAAGGAGTTAGAGAAGTCAGAGAAGTTAAAGCCAATACTTTGGGTAGGATGCCGTCGCTAAAGTATCGGCTCTCACTCCTAACAGATAACTCCGTTCAATGAAAAAGCGGTGTCTTTTATGACCGCTTCGGAGCACGAAGTTGCCAGAAAGCCACCGCCGCAGCAGCAGCCACATTGAGCGAATCGACATCGTGCGACATCGGAATACGGACCACATAATCGGCTTCGGCTATCGTTTCGTGCGGAAGGCCATCGCCTTCGGTACCCATCACGATGGCCAATCTCGGTTCAGTGGCCAGAACAGGGTCGTCAATGGAAATGGATTGGTCCGTAAGCGCCATCGCCGCCGTGCGGAATCCCTGCGCGCCGAGCGAACGGATAGAACCGTCCATCCACGTCCACGGCACCAGAAAGACCGATCCCATAGACACCCTGACAGCCCGACGGTTCAATGGGTCACAAGAGTTACGTGTCAGCAATACCGCATCTATGCCCAAAGCCGCCGCCGAACGGAAGATGGCACCGATATTGGTCGTATCCACCACCCCATCGATGACCACAATACGTTGCGCTCCCCGGCAAACCTCTTCCATGCTTCGCGCCACCGGACGACGCATGGCGCACAACACGCCCCGCGTCAGGACATAGCCGGTCAGCTCGGCAAGCAGTTCCCTGCTGCCTGTATAGACGGGAATGCCGCCGCAACGCGCGATGATGCCGGCTGCGTCTCCGTTGATATGTTTTCGTTCGCACAAGAGTGCCAAAGGTTCATAGCCTGCATCCAAAGCGACTTTGATGACTTTGGGACTTTCTACTATGAATATCCCCTTATCCGGTTCGAGGCGATTACGCAACTGGGCTTCGGTCAAAGTACCGAACACATCCACTCCGGGATGTGTCAATGAAGATATTTCGATGATGGGCATAAAAAAAGAATGGAAGAATAGAAGAATGAAAGAATGAGGAATGAAAGAGTCAGGAGTTAAAAGCCGATGGCTCTACTTGCACAAATCGGCTTTTAACTCCCGATAACTCCTTTTAAATTCCGAATAACTCCTTCTAAGAATATTACAATCCGTGTACCGTCTTCATCAACTGTTCACCCAGTCCGATGGTGTAGCCTTGCGAGACAAAGACCACCCGATTGAACGTGTCGGCGATGATGAATATCGGCAACGTTTCCTTATGTTTCAGTTTCATGTTCACGGCTATCTGTTCGGCAATGCCATCCGTGTCTATACCATAAAGGATGGTGGATGGCAGATCGGGGAACGATTCGGGGGTGAACTTGCCTGCCTTCTCCTCGTCAGGGAAGAGCAACACCATCTTGCGGCCCCACTTCTCCAGCTCTGCCTTGAAGGAAGCGATGTCACGCAATGCGTGATTGGTAGGCTCCTGATTGACACCCAAGATGCCGACCACAAAGTAACCGCGTCCGCAGGCCTGCAACAGGCTCTGTTTCTCAGCCAATCCATCGGCAACCCACGGCGTGAAGAGCGATTCCGAATTGAAGTTTCCAATCACCTGCACTTCATCCTGACTCTCGCGCATCACCAACTCGATGTTCGTCGTCTTGCCCGGCTGAATGGTGAAGAAAGTGGTTTCGGAGAGCACCGCGCCACTGGCAAGACGCGTTCCGGTCACCAATATATAATCACCGGCATCCAAAGCCGTTCCATCCTTCAGCAAATTGCTCCAAGTAGTACCTCCGCCCATGTCGGCATCGCCTTCATCGTAGGAGAGCAATTGCAGACCGCCCTGCGGCGTCAGCTTGGAAATGGTGAAATGGGAATAGTATTTCGGATTATCCACCGAACGGATGGGCTTGTAGGAGGCTACCAATCTGCCTTTCAAGGCTACCGGCTCTTGCTGTGATTCGGTCTCATCCGGACGACGGTCCAAATCCACATCCACGGCACCTTCATCCGTTATCAGCTGCACCTTGCCTGTCACCTCATCGATGCGGGCAGGGATTCCCATGCTGCGTGCCATAGAAACAAAAAAGATGTCACGGCTGTGGGCATCCGCCACACGTGCCTTCCAGACTCCTTCAGGTGAAACGGGTGCTCCTCCCAAATTGCAGGTCCGGTCTATCCGGATGTTTTGAATCACCCAGTCCACCAGCTTCATCGGCTCTGTCCGGTAGGCTTCCACCTCTTCTTCGGAAACCACTTTCTTGAAGAATGTCTTATAAGGCGTCAGCTGCTCGTTGATGAACAGCGGATAGCGCACATAGCGGCGGAAGTAATCGGCGTTGGCGCACAGGCGAGATTGCAGGTGGTCTGTCAGCACTCCCAATTTCACGTCACGGAGGTCTTTGGCCGAAATCTGTTGTAACAGGTCGAGTCCGCCCTTCTTGGCCTTGTCGGAACGCAAACGGGCCATGAAGTCGGCAATCACCCGATGGTTTCCTCTGGATGCAACCAGCAGGCGAGCCACCACGTCTTCGTCCAGTTTATATTGCTTTGCAAAGGTACGTGCCGTCTCGTCTGTCATGAATGTGGCCACGTACGCATTGCGGATGGAGTCCTCCACAGCCATGCGGCGATCGTTCTCGGCACGCTGTTCGGGAGTCACCTGTGGCAGTTCCGCACTTTCGGGAGGCGGCACAAGCTCAAAGTCCTCTACACATCCCTCACCGGCTTTCTTATCCATCTTCACGGTCAGCTCTTGGTCTTTTCCGAAAGAGACCTTGGCATAGCCGAACTTTCCTTCTTTAGAGGCCCATACCAGCATATCGCCTTTGCCTGCCGTCAGGAAGGCCTTGCCTTCCGCATCGGTCTGCTTGCGGGCCACGGTATAGAATTCGGCATAATTGTAGAGTTTGAACTCCACGCAAGCGTCGGTCACCGGAGCTCCCTGCTCGTCCACCACCGTGACAACGGCCTTCGCCGTCGGCGCATAGTTTTCTATCACATTGATTTCCGTATAGTTGGGCGTAACAGACATCACTTCCTCCGCCCCTTCGTAGCGTCCGAAGACTTTGGTGTGCATCAGCATGCCCCGGCTTGCGGGAGCGTTGAACCAGCCGAGGTTCAACACGGGTTCCGGCTCGCAGGCTCCGAGGAAGTACCATTTGCCGTCTGCCCATGCCTCTACCCACGCATGGTTGTCGTCGGTATGTGCCCAACGGGGCGTATAGACCTGGCGGGCGGGAATGCCTACCGAACGCAAGGCAGCCACCAACAGGGTGGATTCTTCGCCACAACGTCCGTAGGCGGTGCGCACCGTTGCCAACGGCGAACTGGTACGGGCATCGGAAGGAGTATAGATGGCCTTTTCGTGGCACCAATGGTTCACTTCCAGAATAGCGTCATACAGAGAGAGAGACTTCACCCGATTCTTCAACTCGCCATAGAACACGACCCTTGCGCTATCCAGCGGCTCGTTGTTCACCCGCACCGGAAGCACGAAGTGTCGGAACAACTCTTCGGGCACCGTCTTTCCCCACGGCATCTCTTCTGCCGCCTTTTGGGAAGCACGCACGTTCATCAGATGGAACTCGCCGGGATAGTCGGCAATGTCCGCCAACGGCATGTAGGCGTAGAGAAACTCCAACGCCTCGCGCTCATACTGCGTCAAGTCCGTATTGAAGATGGCAAACAAATCGCCTTGCGGCAACCGTTCTTTCTTTTGGTTGAAATCTTGCTCCACCCGCTGGCGGTAGGAAGCGTCTGTAATGAAGGACTGTCCGCCGCAGGAAGCCAGCAGGCAGACCAGTCCAAAAAGATTCAGAAGTTGTGCAACTCGTTTCATATATACATATTTATATTAAGGTTGAGTTGCAAAGATAGAAATTAATTCCCATCGGTAGAAATTATCCTCAAACAAAATGAACCTCAACGAATACCGCATCGAACTTGCCTGCCGACTGCTGAAGCAGCAAAAAGGCTCCGTCGCAGAAATCTGTTATCAGGCAGGCTTCAACAATGTCCCCTACTTCAACTGCGTGTTCAAGAAGCTGAAAGGCATTGCGCCGGGCCAATACGCCGCTTTGCCACCACATTGAACGGAAAGCAGACCGTAGCGCCAATTCTTACTTCAAATGCACCACCAAAGTGGTGTCCGCAGCGAAATCGAAGCGGCATTTGTCGTAAGCAGGTGGTCCCATCACGCCTTCGGCATCGTTGCTGAAGCCGAACTTTTCCATGGGGATACCGAAGGTGCCGGTATCCAGTTTTCCGTTCCCGTTCTCGTCCTGAAACATTGAGAGGGCATAGGTGCCCACAGGCAAGCCCTCGCAGGGAATAACCAATACTTTATTCTTTACTTCGACCCGAAACGCCGCGAATGGCTGCTTCATAAATGACTCTTCCGAAGAGTAGATGGCGACATAAAGATGCCCCTCTACCTTTTCGACACCTCGCACTTCAAGCGTCAGATTCTGTGCGGAAAGACCTGGCAGCAGACTCTGCAATACACATACTAAAACGATACTTACTATTCTCATACTTATTAAAAATTAATTGGTTATGAAAAATCAAAAATTAGACACATCATACGCCGCCTTCTTCCCCAATGTGACAAAAACTCCCACATAGAAGAAATGGTCGCTGGAAGCGAGTACCACCTTGCCGTCCACCTTGCCGAACTCGTTCTTCCGACAAAGGATGTTCGTTGCCGAAGCGTGAACAATGACCTTCTTGCTTGCCAAGAAGGGAACACATCCGATAGGGCTTCTCGAACTCCCTCCTGCCTGAATAGAGTTTATCGTACAAACCCAGATTCTGGTAATTCAAATCGACAGACAAGGAACCGTCATCGAAAGCCTTTGTCCCTCCCCCACCTACACCAACCACGGAAGCATTCACGCCCACCTTATCCACCCAGCTGTAATCCTTCGTCTCCAACGGAAGGACTGCCGAAAGCGCCTCGCCATACTCCTGCGAAGCGCCTCCCGAAGCCAGATTCACACCACTGAACATAAAGGTGGAGTAACGGCTACGGGCAGGCGTATGGATGCCGTTCGACGTATAGGGGTTCAGCACGTGCATGCCGTCCATAAAGGTCTGCGTTTCGTAGTTGCTCCCGCCGCGCACCAGCAGTTCCCCCGTCTCGCCCTGCACCTGCGTGCCCGGCAAGGTCTGCAACGCCTTATACAAATCGCCGTTCGCACCGCCCACCGTCACCAGTTCCACCGGCTGCACGTCGCTCCACCGGCTGTTGGCGGCAGGCGTCCGGGCACCTTTCACAATGACCTCCTCCAGCCCGATGCTATCAATATGCAGATTTAGGCGCACGGTGTCGGTCACCGCTTTCTGCGCAGCGGCAGGCTGCACGAGAAGCAGCGTACTTCCTACAATTCCAAGAATGATTTTCCGTTTCATCTTCTTTGCTTCTGTTTCGTTATCTGCCACAAACATACAGGAAGCGAACGGGGCAAAAAAATATCCGGGACAGACAGCCCGGATATGTGACAAACCAACAACCTCTTGTGACGGATGGCAGGCTGCTGTGACGAATGACTAATTGTTTATAGAACTCTTAATCAGCCTTTTCACCTCTTTGGCGTAGGCACGCGAGACAGGTACCGCCTCTTCACATCCCTCCAAAGACAATTTATAACCCTGCGAGTTTCCATCCGCCCGCACCACCCGGCGGGTATTCACCAGAAAAGCCCTGTGGCAACGGACAATGAAAGGAGCAGCGGAAACCGCCTCCTCCACCTGCTTCATGGTGGCACGCAAAAGTTTGCAGGCAGCCCTCCCCTCCTTCTCCGAGCGGAACACCACCTTCACGTAGTTCCCCTCCGCCTCCGCATAAAGGAAACCATCTGCCGACAGCTCCAGACTCTCTTTGGTTCCTCCGGTCAAAAACAACCTACTCTCACCGCACTCCTCCTTCCCTCGGGAAACCTCCTCTGCCGATGCCACCTTCTTCGACAAAGAGCGGTTTATCTCCATCGCCTTCTTCAAGTTCCGATTCAGTTGCAGGTTCCGGTTCCACATCAGAAAGAACATCGTGGGGAAAGGAGCCAATATCAGCACCCAAAACAGCACGGTAACGAACAGCCTTCCATCAAGCGGCACCTCCATCAGCCACGACTGATAGAACCAGACTCCCAACGCTATCAATAGTAACATCAGCATCAAATTCAGCAGGTGCCTGCCCATCGTCCAACGCTCTTCCTTATAATAAGCAGGAAACAGAGCGGGCAGCAAATAGACAAACACGCCCGACGCTCCCGCCGAAATCAGCGCTGAACCGAATACGACCACCAGCCTGCTCCCCTCTATCCGCGAGATGCCGAACGGCTGGAGCAGGTACAATATCAGGAAAATGATGACCGAAGGGATTACTACCGCCTTCCATCGCTGGTAATAGGTTGGGTAAGGAGCATTGATAAGTTCTTTCCATTTCATGGGCTTCTCCACTTTAATGTTCGTAATGACGTAACACAGCAAAAATAGTATAAATCGGGCATATCCGGGCTATAAATCCCGTGTTTGTTCATAGACGGCCTCCATCTGATTTAAAAATATCCCAACAAAAGCTACTTCCAAAACACGATGCTTCATCGAGGTACCCTCAGATAACGACTGAGATAGCCTCAGTCGTTATTCGAGGCAGTCTCAGTCGTTATCTGAGGGTACCACAGTCGTTACCTTTGGGTACCCCCTCTCAGAAGTACTTGTAGAGCCGTTTTTTTGTTGTGATTTTTAAACTTCGGAATTTAGGAGCCCAAAAGATAAAAATTAGAAATCTTTACAAAAAGAAGAATTCCTACCATAGATGCCACAACTCCGCCCACCGAAGACACCTCAAAGCATCCGGAAGCCCTCTTTTTTGTCATTCACAGATAGCAAAAATCATCATTTTCGCCTGCAAAGGAGGGAAAAACTCATTTTTTATGTTTTAAAACATATTTTCTCCCAAACAATTCGTATCTTTGCAGCGTTAATAA
>NZ_JAICZW010000059.1 GCF_029057325.1 Bacteroides sp.
GTCATAGCCAGAACAGCCATACCTGCCAATATATATTTTCCTATTGTCTTTCCATCGTTCTTTTACTTTTTTAGAATGTCAGATTAACACCAAATGAATATGTTCTCATAAAAGGATAAAGCATAACACCGTTTCCACGGGCAGCTTCCGGATCATACGGGCCTTTAATCTTCGTAAACTCAAACAGATTTTCGCCACTCACATAGATAGAAGCATTGGTCAAGAAGACTTTGCTAATCCACTGTTTCGGCAAATTCCATCCGAATGTCAGGTTTTTCATTCTCAAGTAAGAAGCATCCTGCAAATAACGGTCTGTCATCACAGCTCTGTTACGATTGTCCGTAGCACGTACAATGGGGAAGTAAGCGTTCGGATTCTCCGGAGTCCAAGAATCAGAGACATGCCACTTCTGTGCATTGTAATACTGCGTAGCTGCCGGCCAGAAAGCCTCATCGCTCAGCCAAGCATCACGCTTACCCACACCTTGCATGAATATATTCAGATAGAAGTCTTTATAAGTCAGGTTGGCTGTGATACCATATTGATAGCGCGGAGTGGTGTTACCAATAACTTTCAAGTCACCGTGATTATCCAATGTACGGGCGCCATCATCAATGACATCATCACCATTCTGATTCTTGAACTTGATATCACCGGCACCCCAAATTATGTTCTTAATGTCCTTCTGGCTATACCAGTTAGCAGCTTCTTCATCGCTCTGGAACAAACCTTCTGTCTCATAACCCCAGAGAGTACCAATCTTTTTACCAACATAGTAAGTATCAATAGACTTTGTCGGATTTTTGTATTTCGTCACCTCTGCTTGAGAATCGGACAACACAAAACCAAGTTCATATCCGAAATCCTTACCGATACGGTCTTTCCAGCTGATAGTGAACTCCCAACCACGAGTCTTCAACTCTGCCGAATTGGCAGGAGGAGCAGATGTTCCCAGTACATCAGGAAGAGTTTCTTTAATCAACATATCGGAAGTAGTACGTACATAGTAGTCGAAGCTGGTGTTCAAACGCTGATTGAAGAAGCTTGCATCCAAACCGACATTCACGGTAGATACTTTTTCCCAAGTCAAATCCGCACTAACTAAGTTTCCTGGATTGATTGTAGTGGCGTTTTCATTTCCAAAAGTCCACAGCGTGGAAGTACCGTTGCTCATAAACGGAATGTACGGATAATATTTGGTATTTCCACTCCAATCGTTCGAAGAAATCATCTGGTTACCCAGTACACCGTATGTGGCACGAATCTTCAAGTTGTCCAACCAAGAACGTGTACCTTCCATGAATTTCTCCTCACTGATACGCCATGCGCCTGAAACGGAGGGCAAGAACACGAAACGATTGTCTGATGGGAAACGGGAAGTACCGTCATAACGTCCGTTCACCTCCAACAGATAACGATCGTTATAGATGTAGTTCACACGGAAGAAACCACCGCGCAAAGCCCATTCATATCCATTCTGAGCTACAGTATGAATGCCTGAGCCAAGGCTTAACGAAGGCAAATTCTCATTCAGAATACCATCACGCCGTCCGCTGAAGGTTGAATAGCGAGTCAGCTCTTGATTGAAACCAATCATTGCCTTTACATAATGCTTCTCGGCAAACGTATTTTCATAATCCGTATAAGCATTGAATGAATAATAACTTGTATTATAGTTTGTCATCTTGTAATAGTTCGTACTTGTACGCCCGTAGGTTTCATTGAACTGACCGTCAAAGAACTTAATCGGCTTAGAGTGTTCCGAAGCTTTCTGATAATTCAAGTTATAGTTGAAGTCAACATGAGCCCCCCACCCCTTCAGGATTTTCAGGTCTGCGCTTGTTGTCAACCAAATATCATGCTTGTCAGACTTGTTACGTCCACCGTTCTTCATCAATGAATAAGCATTGTTCTCACTGTAAACGCCATCAAATTTATCCAGTTCCGGATAACGTGCGTCTTTCTGCCAAGCGTTGATAAAGTCCGTAGGCAATGAATAAATCACACGCTTCCACACATCCTTACCGTCATACGTATAAGGTTTGTCAGAAGTGCTATAGTTATACAAGGCCTTGAAACCCAACTTCAACCATTTCGTTGTCTGGTTTTCTACATTCAAGCGAGTATTCAGACGTTTAAAGTTATCATCACCCACCTTATACAACCCTTCCTGGTTCAAGTAACCTACAGAAGTATAGAAACGGGTCTTCTCGCTACCGCCAGAGATGTTCAAGTTGTGACGCTGTGTAGGAGCCACATTCTTCACCATCTTCTCCTTAAAATCTGAATAGCCGTAATAATACAACTGTCCGTCAATCACTTCATATTCAGGATTGTTTCTCGGGTCTGCCTCGTATGCTTTCATCTTGTCAATAGTTTCCTGCTTATATTTTGTAGGAACACTACCATTAATACAAGCCTGATTCATCCATTCTGCAAATTCAGACTGACTAGTGAGGAATTCCGGCATAATAGAAGGTTTTGCAAAAGAAAAGTTACCAGTATAGTTCACAGTCACCTTTTCTACCTTCTGGGGGCTCTTGGTAGTCACCAATATTACACCGAACGCAGCACGCACACCATAAATGGCAGATGCAGCGGCATCCTTCAACACTGTCACATTGGCAATATCATTGGGATTCACCAGATCGAGACTCATCTCTACACCATCTACCAGCACCAATGGGCTACCGCCGTTGATAGAAGTGGTACCACGCACGTTCAGCGAAGCCGCTTGTCCCGGTTCACCGCTCAGGTTGGTAATCTGCAAGTTAGGAATAGTTCCTTGCAATGCACTCGTCGGAGAAGTTATCGGACGAGATTCCAAAACTTTAGAATCAACTTGCCCGATAGAACCGGTCAAGTTCACCTTCTTCTGCGAACCGTAACCCACTACCACCACTTCTTCCAAAGCTTTGGCATCCTCACTCAGCTTTACATTGAAAGTTGTCTTTCCTGCCACCTTTATCTCCTGAGTCACATATCCAATAAAAGACACCTGCAACACAGCGTTCTCAGGCACATTGGTCAGCGTGAAATTACCATCCATATCGGTAATCACACCATTCGTTGTTCCTTTTACCAATACATTGGCACCCGGCACCGGACCGTAATTGTCCGTCACCACACCTTTCACTGTCTTTCCGTTCTGAGCCACAACCTGCACAGCATCTACACCCGAAAGGTTTTCACTACCTACCGGAATCGCCATCGCACTCGCACCCGAAAGCGTACAAAGTGCGCAGAACAGCGCTCCTCTTGAGAAATTAAAAGACACTTTTTTCATTCTTAATTAGATTAGTTAATGAATAATTGTTTGATAATACATGTTTTTCATGTTACCTTTGCCAACCATGCTCTCCGATCTGCTTCTTGCGATTCACATCTTTCTTCATGTTTAAAACAAAATTAACGCTGCAAAACTACCGCAATTATAATATCACGCTTTACTCTATCTGCTTTTTCTTTTACTCAAAATATGCAGAGCAATACAACACACTATAAAACAACAAATTAAGCATATCCTTTTTCATTCACACATCGTTCAAATCCTTTCGGGAGAGGATTAAAATACCAATAAAATGCCATACCTTTGCATGCACAAAATAGATATACATTATATAATATTATCATAAAAACAATCCAATGAAAAATCGTATTTTGAACCTTGCAGTTTTATTGTTTGCCTGGCTCGCCGCAAGCAGCCAGCTATGGGCGCAAACGGCTACCCCGAACGGCTCAAGCCATGAAAACAACGAATTCCAACAACTCATGCAGAAAATCAGACAGGACTTCGCCACCAATCCTCCGGCACAAGAGATAGAAGAAGCCCTGAAGACCTACAACGAAACCGACGGCTCTTTCAGCGACGTGGACTATGCCAGCATACAGCGCACCCTCTGGCCGCCGTTGCTGCACATTGACCGACTGTATGATTTCGCGTTCGCCTATACCACACCCGGCAACAAGTATTATGAAAACGAAGCACTCTTCGACAAGATAGTGAAAGGACTGGAATACTGGTACGAACGAAACCCGTGGTGCCACAACTGGTGGTACAACCAGATTGCCGAACCTCAGCGCATAGGCGTCATGCTGATACAGCTGCGCATCGGCAAGCAGCAGATTCCCGCCGAACTGGAGAGCAAGACCCTGGAGCGCATACGCAAAGACGGAGGCCACCCCGCCAAATGGACCGGAGCCAACCGCACGGACATCGCCCTGCACTGGATATACCGCGCCTGCCTCAGCGAGAACGAAGCAGACCTCACCCTGGCACTCGACAACGTCTATAACCCCATCGTCTATACCACCAAAGAGGGATTCCAGCACGACAACTGCTACTTCCAGCACGGACAGCAGCTCTACATCGGCGGATATGGCGACGAGATACTGAAAGGCATCACCCAAGTGGCGATGTACACCCAAGGCACCCGCTTCGCCATTCCCGAAGAGAAGCTCGCCCTGCTGAGCAAGTTCATGCGCGAGACCTATTACGCCACCATCCGGGGCCGCCACATGCTGTTCGACGTACTGGGACGTGGCGTAAGCCGCACCAACATACTCGACAAGTCGTACACGGCACTCTTCGCACGCCGTATGGCGCAACTGGACCCGGCACACGCCGACGAGTTCAAAGCCATCATCGCCCGACTGGAAGGAGAAAAGGAAGCCTCATACGCCCTCGTCCCGAAACACACGCACTACTACCGCGGCGACTACACCCTGCACATACGTCCGCACTACACTTTTGACGTACGCATGGTGTCAACCCGCACCATACGATGCGAATATGGCAACGGCGAAAACCTGAAGACCTACTTCATGTCCGACGGCTGCACCAACATCACCAACAACGGAGACGAATACTTCAACATCTTCCCCGTATGGAACTGGACGCGCATCCCTGGCACCACCGCCCCGCAACTCTCCCCCATCCCCATGGCACCCAACGACTGGCAGATGCCCGGCAGCTCCACCTTCGCGGGAGGCGTTTCGGACAGCCTCTACGGCGTATCGGCATACGCCTACAACGACACCCTGACAGGCGTACACACCGGTGCCCGCAAGGCCTGGTTCTTCTTCGACAACGAAGTGGTCTGCCTCGGCACGGACATCCACTCCACCGCAACAGCCGAAGTGAACACCACCGTCAACCAATGTCTGCTGGCACAGGACAAACAGGTACTGGTATGTTCAGGCAAGAGCGTCAACGGGCAGGAACAGGTTACAGCCGGCTACCGTTCTCCGCAATGGGTGCTCCACAACAACGTCGCCTACCTCTTCCCCAACGGCGGGCAGATCACCGTGTCCAAACAGACGCAAAGCGGCACGTGGCACGACATCAACCGCACCACCTCCAAAGACACCGTACGCCAAGATGTGTTCACCCTGAACTTTGAGCACGGCATGCAACCCGCAGGCGCCGACTATGCCTACATCGTGGTGCCGGGCAAACGTACAGCCGCCGAAGTGGAACAATACAGAAAGCACTGCCCCGTAAGCATCCTCAGCAACACACCCCGGATGCAGGTGGTACGCAACAAGGAACTGAAGCTGTGGGGAATGGTCTTCTACACCGCAGGCACGTTCAAGCACAAAGAACTTCAAGTGACCGTGGATCGTCCCTGCACCCTCCTCATCAAGGAAGACGGCACCCTGCACATTGCCGACCCGGGACAGACGCAGGAAGAAATCCAGGTGAGCCTCCGTCTTCCCGCACTGAGCAAGAAGACAACCACCCTGCACTGCGATTTCAAGAACAGCGGCATCCAAGCCGGGGCTACCAAAGCATACCGGCTCCATACGGATGCTGATTAAAAATGCACCACCACACCGCACATTATTGATAACAATCTATACCCAATCTTTTAAAGAATGAAGTGGATTTTACGGATTAATCAAAAAAAATCCATAAAATCCGCTTTATTCTTTAGTGCCTATAACAAGAGCGAACCTCACTCAGCGTAAACTACTTTTCTGATATTGAAGTCGGACATCTGGATGATATTTCCTCTAGTATCCCATCCGGTAATCCATAGTTTGAAATAATGGTAATTGAACATATTGGCAACACTACGTTCACTTCGTTGATATTGGCGGCAAGTACCTGATCCTCAAAAGCATGTCGAAATTTTCGCCGTCATTGCTACCCCAAATCGCTCTCCATCGCCTATATAATGCCCGTCAGCAATAGCCACATAGACATTGAACTTATTGAAGGCTCCATAGCGTGTGCCGCTGTCGGTACGAGAATAATTATTTAAATGATTGATTGGTTTATACTAAAACAAAGAAGCGCATCCTTCTCTCTATACAGATGCGCTTCTCCTTGGTAAGTATTAATCAAAATCAGCTATTACGGATTGGGGAGATCCATCGGTTCGATGTTATTCTCGGAACCGGCATAGCCCGGAGTCTGATTGATGTGTCCTTCCACGTTCGTGGCAATGGCCTTCTCGGCAATGGGCCACAGCACGTGATGCGGAGAGAGGGTGTATTCCAAACCGGCCTTGTTCTTCACGCCCTTGTTATAGAACTCGGTGCGATCCATGATACGGTTGTAAAAGTAGTTCTCCTTTGCGAAGTTGTCCATGCTGTAGGTGCGTCCCTTCTCGTCGGCCTTTCCGGTCTTGGCAAAGAGGAAGGCGATACGGGTCAGCTCGCACTTACGGGGCTCTTCGTAGAACAGCTCGCGTGCACGTTCATCCAGAATCTGACTGATATTCACCTCGCTGGCATCCAGCGGACGGGCGTTGGCACGTGTGCGCACTTTGTTCAGGTCTTGCGCAGCCAAGTCGGTCTTGCCCAGCCAAGTATAGGCTTCGGCACGCAACAGATAGGTTTCAGCCAGACGGAACACATACCAATCGGCCCAGCCGCCACGCCACCAACCGGCTTTCTGGTCGGGGATGTTCGACTTGTAGTGAGGCCAACCGCTCCAGGCACGGATGGTGTCCGGCGACAGGATAGTGCCGTCGTCGGCATACAGGCGGACGGTCTTGCCCAGCCAGCTCTTGTCCTTCATATCCGGGTTGTTGTACTTCAGGTCACTGATGTGCATCCAGTTGCCTTTCTTGTGGCGGTAGTCCGTATCGTCCAGTGTCCAGATGCTGTACTGGTGGTACCAAGTGGCGCGGAGTGTATTCAGGCCACGGCCGTATTCCACCAGGTAGGGATTCTTCTTCTCGTTGTTGTCGGCAAAGCCATTCTCGCCGGCAGGGGTTTTCAGCTGGTTGGCAGCCGAATACCAAGGAATAATCTGGCGCTTGATTTCCAGACCGGCAGCCGAGCGCATGTCACTACCTGCATCGTAACGGTCGATACTGATATAGAGCACTTCCTTGTTTTCGGGCAATGCCTTGTTGTCCGGTTGGTGCAAGTCCCATACGACGTCTTTTTCTACCAAGTCCTTGTCTACACCGAAACGTTCGGTCATCAGGTGATGAACACCGTCGCCTATCACTTCGCTGGCGGCAGCCACGGCAGCATCGAACTCACCCAACGCCAAGTCTATCTTGGCCAGCAGGTGGTAGGCGGCAGCCTTGGTCACCTGGCCGATGTACACATCGTTGGAGAGGAAGGGAGCGTAGGTCTCCAAGTCGTTCTTCAGGTAGCGCAGGATGGCTTCACGCTTGGTGGTGTTAAAGTCATAGCGCGGTCCCAGCACTTCGTGCACAATGAAGGGGACATCGCCGTATTGGTGAACCAAGCGGTAGTAGCGGAAGGCACGGTGGAAGGCGGCAAGCCCCAGCACTTCGTTCTTCTTTTTCTCGTCCATGTCCACATTCTGCGCACGGTCGAAGATGGTGTTGGCATCCTTGATACCCTTGTACAGATAGGTCCAGTAGTTATTAATCTGCGAGGCATTACCTGTCAGATTGGCGGACGGGGTAATCTGGCGTGTCAAGTCCACCGGGGCATTAGAAGCATCGGTACGTCCGTTCACACCCATCTCGGAGAAGAAGTACTCCGACAGGATGTCGGGGTCGGCAGAGCCGGCCGTGGGATAGAAATCGAAGTAACGTGCATCACGGTTCAGCATGTCGGTACTGGTCTTCAGTCCCTCGTAGGTGTTGAACGTATTTTCAGGAGTAAAGAAAGAGAGCGGCTTGGGGTCCAGCCAGTCGGAACAACCGGTGGCAGTGAACATCACCCCCAGCATGCCGGCATATCCTAATGTATGTTTTATCAAACTTTTCATGGTCTGTTGTTATTATAATGTCATGTTAATACCAAAAGTAACTGTTCTCGGGGTGTTGCTGTCCGAGTTTTCGGGGTCGTAGGCAGGCCATCCGGTAAAGTAACCCAGGTTCTTCACGGTCAGGTTCAGGCGCAACGCTTCCAGCTTCACGGGCTTCAACAGGTTCTTGGGGAAGCTGTAACCTAATGAGAGGTTGTCGATACGCATGAAGGAGGCCTTCTTATAGATACTGTAACCGATGCCGCTCGGGCTCTTAGCGGACAGACGCGGATAGTCGTTGATGGGGTTCTCCGCCGTCCAGTAGTCACGTTTAATCTGGTTTACCGTGTTCAGCAAGGCATTGTTGTTGGTAAAGCGGTCTTGCTTCTTGATGTGTCCCAAGTAGGAATACATACTGAAGGAGATGTCGAAGTTCTTGAAGAGCGTGAACTCGTTGCGCATGTTCCAACGTACCTTCGGAGTCGTATTGCCCAGGAACACTTTGTCATCGTTGCCATACTTATGGTTTCCGTCCTTGTCGTAAATCTTCGGGTCACCCGGAATCTGGCCGTACTTGGCAGCCTCTTCGCGTTCGTTCTCCTGCCATACGCCGATGAACTTGTAGCCCCACACTTCATCCAGTGCATGGTCTATGAAGTAACCGTTAGCAATATCGTCTGCCTCTCTCTGTCCGATTACGTTGCCGTTCTCATCTTTTACATCCTCCATGATGCCATACAGATGCTTGATAGTGTTCTTGTTGTAAGCCAGGTTGAAGGTAGTACGCCAAGTCAGCACATTGTTCTGGATGTTGGTAGAGTGCAATGAGAGTTCCACACCACGGTTCCACACCTCGCCGATATTGGCTTTCACGCTGGTGTAGCCGATGATGGTAGGCAACTGACGGTTGTTCAGCAGGTCGGTTGTGCTCTTGTGATAGACATCGATGCCTCCACCCAGGCGACCTCCCAATGTAGTAAAATCCAGACCGAGGTTGTAAGAGGTAGTCTTTTCCCATTTCAGGTGAGCGTTTGCCATGTTTTCGCAATAGAAGGTATTGGCGTTTATCAGTTCACCCGTCTTCTGGTCGATGTAGAGGTATTTCATGGCGCGCAGCTTCATCAGGGCGGCATATTCACCTACCGAACGGTTACCGTTTTCACCGTAAGAGAGGCGCAGCTTGGCATAGTCCAGCCAGCCGATGTTCAAGTTCTTGAAGAAAGGCTCTTCGGTGAAGACCCATCCCAATGCCACGGAAGGGAAGGTAGCCCACGGATTCTCTTGACCGAAAGCGGAATAACCGTCGCGGCGTACCGTGGCCGTCACCAGATAGCGGTCGGCGAAAGAGTAGTGCAGACGTGCCATCATGGCAGCGCCGGTGCGGTAAATGTCGTTGGAACCTACGTTGGGCACTGTACCGAAGTCAATGCCGTGGAATCCCAGGTTGTCGCTCGGCTGGAACGCTTCGTTTGTGGCTTGCGTTTTCCAGCGTTGGAACTTCTCCCAATTCAGCAATCCGGTGAAGTCCAGTGAGTGCTTGCCGAAGCTCTTGTTCCACTTCAACATGTTGTCCCACTGCCAGTAGAAGTCTTTCTGCGCCCAACGGTTAACGTAACCGCCTTGCGCACCCGAACCGGGATGGTCGGCATCCTTGTGGAACATGTAGTTCACCCACTCAAAACGCGGAGAGTAGGTAGTCTGCAAGGAAAAGCCCAGCGGCAAGTCCAGCTTCAGGTAGAGAGAAGCGTTCAGGTTTTCGTAATCCTTCTGCTTCTCGGTATAAGTCATGTTCAGCAAAGGATTGGTCGCATTGTTGTTAGAGTTCGGATAGTAAGTCAGGGTTCCGTCTTCATTGTACACATTTCCGTATGGTGAAAGCGTTGTACTCCATACAGCATACGGACCTCCATCATCACCAGCCATCTTGCCTTCGGCACGTGAAGTGAATTGAGCGTTTACGCCGTAGGTCAGGAAACCTTGTACCTTATTTTGCAAGTTCACACGAGCGCGGATAGCACTATATTCGCTACCGATGTTATTACTCTCATTCTTAAGGTAGTTAATAGAAGAATAATAGGACATCTCTCCCTTCTTGCCCGATACGCTCAGCGTATAGTCTTGGCGCAGTGCGGTTTGTTGTGTCAAGTCTCTCCAATCCACGGTGCGGCCTGCCATGTAGTTGTCTATCTCCACACTTTCCATTCTCAAACGAGTCAGCCATACCCGTGTGGGGTCGCCGGTATCAGAACCCATCCATTCCGCCAGTTCGGTATTGCTCATGTTGGCAGGGTTGTCAAAGTAACCGGTAGCAGCCTGTTCGTACTGCTGGCTCTTCATCACTGCCTGACGGAAGTTGACGAAGTCCTGTCCTTCATAGACCTCCGGGCTGGAGTGTACCATCGCCCATCCCCAGCTACCGTTGAAGTTGATGGTAGGCTTGTCGCCACCGCCCTTCTTGGTGGTAATCAGCACAACACCGTTGGCTGCCTGCGCACCGTAAACGGCTGTGGAACTGGCATCCTTCAACACGTCCACACGCTCAATGTCGTTCGGGTTGATGTCGGTCATCTGTCCGCTGAAAATCACACCGTCCAATACCAACAGCGGAGCGGTACTGGCAGCGATAGAGCCTTTACCGCGAATCAGCATCGAAGTGTTGCCTTTGGCATCCGTCTCCATACCTACCGAAAGACCGGCTACGCCCGTGCGGAGCATGTCTTGGATAGTCTGGCGTTGCTCTTTCTCCATGTCCGTACCCTTGATAGAGGCAACGGCACCGGTCAAATCGGACTTCTTCATCGTACCATAACCGACTACGACTACTTCTTGCAACATCTCGCTATCTTCCTTCAACACGATTTTCGCCGGAACGGCCTTCGCTTTGAAAGATTGCGGTGTGTAGCCAATAAAGGTAACTTGAATTTCAGACTTAGAGTTGACCGACAACTTGAAACGTCCGTCCAAATCGGTAATAACTCCATTCGTGGTGCCTACTTCAAGGACATTGGCACCAATAACCGGTTCTCCCAAGTTATCCACCACTTCTCCCGAAATGGTGAGCTTCCCGTCTTGAGCCGATAACGGCAAGCAAAGAACCAGCAACAATAAAACTACATACTTTCTCAGATTCATTGTTTACTTTAGACTTTAGATTAGGTTTTGAAAAAATTGTGTTAGTATTATATCTCTTCTTTTTTATATTTTACGTGTTCATATTTTACGCCTTTTTAAGGTGTTTTAAAATTTCAATCTGTATGCAAAATTAAACTGCAACACACAAGGCATATTACTATATTCACCTTTTCTCTTACTCAATCGAACAATCAGCAATAACAAAATGATTATCAATGCTATACTTCTACAAAAAAGAGAATAAGATTTTCCGTAAAAGAAATCTAAAACAAATTGGATAAAGCTTTTGGACACACAAGAAGAAGAAGTCATACAAAATATTCGTATCTTCGCCCACTAAATTAAACAATCAATACAATAGAGAAAATGGAAACAGTAGAAAACAAGTACATCACCGTGGCCTATAAGCTGTACACAATAGAAAACGGAGAGAAAGAGTTTACCGAAGAGGCGCCTGCCGAACACCCCTTCCAGTTTATCTCCGGACTGGGACTGACCCTTGAACCTTTCGAGGCACAGATAAAGGACTTGCAGGCCGGAGAGAAGTTCGATTTTACCATCCCTGCTGCCGAAGCATACGGCGAGTATGACGAAGACCACGTTATCGACCTTCCCAAAGAGATTTTCATCATTAATGGGAAGTTCGACAGTGAACGCATCGTCGAAGGCGCAGTGGTCCCTCTGATGACGAATGAAGGCCAGCACATCAACGGCAGTGTGGTCGAAGTGAAAGAAGATGTCGTAGTGATGGATATGAATCACCCGTTGGCCGGCTGCGACCTGAACTTTGTGGGCGAAGTAAAGACTAACCGTCCTGCCACCAACGAGGAAGTGTCCGAACTGCTACGTATGGCCAGCGGCGGTTGCGGATGCGGATGCGACAGCTGTGGCGGTGGAGATTGCGGCAGCGGATGCGGATGCGAAGGATGCAATTGAGAATTAAAGATTAAACCTCGGTTCTAATATCCAACCGAGGTTTAATTCTTTCAATTTTCCTTGCTTGTCATGATTTCAAGTACCAGCTTATCAGTTTCGTTCATGCCCTTGGAACCGATTCGGGTCAAGTTGCGGATACTTTGGTCTACATCTTCATCGATAATGCCTTCTACGGAGGTCACACAACGGTTTTCCATGGCCATGATGGCAGAAAGAACGGCGGTAGATACGCCAGTGGTGACTTTCAAGGCGCAACTGGGCTTGGCACCGTCGCAAATCATACCTGTCAGATTGGCAATCATATTCTGCACAGCATAGGACACCTGTTCGTAGCTCCCTCCCATCAGCCAGGTGATGCCGCAACTGGAACCGGTAGCAGCCACCACACAACCGCAAAGGGCGGACAAGCGCCCCAAGCTCTGCTTGATGTAGATGACCGTCAGATGGCTCAGCATCAGGGCACGGATAATCTCTTCTTCCGACTTACCGTTTTCCTCGGCATAAATCAAGACCGGCAACGTGGCGGATATGCCTTGGTTGCCACTTCCCGAATTACTCATCACCGGAATCATGGCACCTGCCATACGCGCGTCGCAAGCCCCGGAGGTATAAGAAAGAATGTGTGAAAAAACGCTGTCGCCCATCACCCGATGCTCGTAAGTGCCGCGAAGAATCTTTCCCAGACCATGCCCATAGTCGCCCTCGAAAGAGCGCTCGGCAGCGGCCTTGTTCAGACGGGCGGTTTCAAGGATAAAACGTATCTCTTCCAACGGGGCGGTCAACGCAAAATCATATACCTTCCGTAAGGTCAGGTCGAGTGCAGCCTCCTCTTTCTCGGCGCTTGCTGCGGCCTGCTTGTTTAGCAGCACTTCGCCGTTGCGCGCTATATATATAAAGGTAGTGTGTCCGCCGGCAATGATGGCGGTCGACTTCTCCTCTCCGGCTTCGCAACAGACCTCAATGTATAGTTTCTCCTCGATATGCTCTTTCAGCGATATGTGGATACGCTTTTCTTCGATGAAGCGTTTCCCCTCTTCCACAGCCTCCGGTGTACTCTCTTTCAGCACTTCCAGCTGGTATTCGGACTTGCCTATCAAGGCACCCAACGCCACAGCGATGGGCAACCCAATCATCCCTGTGCCGGGAATGCCTACCCCCATTGCGTTCTTCAGGATATTGGCACTCAAAAGCACCGTTATCTTCTGCGGACGCTTGCCCAATACTTCCGCGGCCTTAGCCACGCACAATGCCACGGCAATGGGCTCCGTACAGCCGATGGCCGGTATCACTTCCGATTTGACTAAAGCAATAATCTGTTGTCTTTCTGTCTCTTTCATAGCTCAAAGCATCTCTATTTTTCATGAATAAATTTAGGAGATACAAAGCTAACAATTTTATCTCTAACTCTTTCCTTTTATGGTATGGTTTTCGACGGATAAGAGAAGAAAAAACGCCCGGCGAGGCTCACAAGAGCTTGCCGGGCGTCCTCCCATAGCCTATGGGACTATCTTATTCGTTTCCTACCTGAGTCTTATCGAATTTCCGTAACAGAGTGTCGAAGGTCTGTTGCAGATTATTCATTCCGCCCACATGCATGGCATTGCGAGCAGCTTTTTCACTGTTCTCAGTTTTGAAGTTAATACCCAATGTAAATTCATCCGTATTGTTTTTCCAGATAGTTCCCAGGTCTTCAAATTTCTGAATACCCAGCAGCTTAGTAACAAAGCCCATCATCGGATTCTCCGCAGCCAGTTTATCGAATTCCTGTTGTAACATGGGCAGGAAAGAGATTACGATGTCCATGAAAGGTCTGGCCATCTCTTTGTCAATATAAAGATTGAGTACACCATTTTCAGCCGTGTATTTCAAAGGAACACCCGTCTTGAGCCATCCCAAAATAACGCGGACAGTCTTTACATCAATCGCGCTGAGGTCAACACCCGGAAGTAGTTGTCCCAACATGCCGACCATTTGCATCAACTGTTCGTCTGTAGCAGTTTCAAGGCTCCGGATAATTTCAAGAATAGGCGTTACATCAATGTTTTCGCCCTTGTCGGCCAGTGCCTGTTCGATGATACGGGCTACATTGGGGATCACATAGAAATAGCCATCTCTTACATACCAATAAACCAAATCCTTAGGAGATCTCTGCCAATCGCGAGGATAAATGTCTACGCTATAAGAACCCAACTTGGTCATCATCCACATAGTCGTTTCATCGTAATAATCTCCCATACCGGACTCTTCGAGGTATTTCTGTGTTTCCACCCATTCACCGGTAGTACCATCACGCATCATGGATGTATTGATGCCGGAATAATAGGCGGCAGTCAGGTTTCCATCAGCCTCAAGCGTAATATCCGAAAGCACTTCTCCAAGAATGTGAGAACCGAAAAGAGTACCCAAGTTAGCAAGTTGCTGTCCGTTCATCTGAGAGTCATCCAAAGCAGACCATACGAAATGTACGGCAGAAGTAGGCAGCATAACCGACTCCCAAGTATCATCATCGTAATATGCGATGTCAGTAGAAAGCTTCCATGTTCCGGCAAGTCCGCCCTGCAGAGCTTCCTTCAAGGTTGCTGTCAAGTTGAGCGACAGCACTTTGTTTTCACGTTTACCGGATACCTTTATGGTATAAAGCCCTGTTTCTGCTGTACCTTGGAAAGTATCATTGCTATAAGCGATGTTTTCCAGAATGGCTTCATCCTCTCCCGGTACTACCCCTTGGAGCAAGAAACTGGCATTATCACCAGCAGTAGCATCTACCACTACAGTCTTTCCGTTTTGTACTGTTCCGTTGTAAGTAAGAACAAGGGTTTCAGCAGCATAAGTTCCCAGACTAAGTCCAAGTCCTGAAGTCTTTATGTTAAGTGTAGCAGCACCCGTTTTGGCAATCGTTCCGTTCAGTTCCACAACGAGGAAAGGAGCCGGAGTCGCATCTACACGAGTGACAGGCTTTGTTACAAGCTCTTTCCTTCCGCTAAAAGCGAAACTACCGTCAGCTTGCGCTTCCATGACAACGTCAACCTGTACATCGCTATAACCATCAATCACATTCTTCAATCCTACCTGAGCGGCTTCAGAACTAATTGCCGTAAACGACACTTGGCCATCTGTAGCCTCCCCATTCAGTTCAATTTCTGTTTTGTCAGATACAAGCTCCCCTTTGGGCAAATCTTTCCAAGGCTCATCATCATCACTACAAGCCGTGAACAAACTCATTGAACAGATCAATGCAAACAAATAAAATAAATTCTTTTTCATACTTTTATGAGTACTTGTTTAGTTAATAAAAAGCTTCCTCAAGAAGCCATTAATCTCCTATTTTTAATTCAAGGTGCAAAGTAACACCTAAAAAAGAGACTGAGCAAGGTCTTTTCTAAAAAAAGAGTGTTCTTTTTTTAAGAAAGAGTCATAATACACCTGCAAACACCTGCCCCAAGGTTTGCATTCCTTCCTTTCATTGCACAGAAGCGAGTGTTTCGGGAAGTTGATTTTGTAGCCCAATTGCCCACAGGCATGAAAATGGCACTGGAACAATCGTCCCATTCCCACTGGATGTAAATATATTTCCCCTCACCTTTTCACAGCCGACACGTTCCGGTGAAAAAACGGCCTTTCCCCCTTTCTCTCCCGCTCCTCCCTATCCGCTCCCTGTCCCACCCCTACCAGGACCTATTCGGCTTCGGACGTTCTTCGGACAAACTCCACTCCCTAGGACCGAAGAATGTCCG
>NZ_JAICZW010000006.1 GCF_029057325.1 Bacteroides sp.
TGTACGCCCGTTTTAAGGTTTGATAAGGCTTTTCGCCTCTTCAGGGGGTGTCTTTTCTCCTTATTTTGCGCTATCTTTGCCCCGTTATTAAATTGGATGTATGAACTCTAAAAGAGATACCGCAGTGAACGAAGATATTGTCCTTACTCCAATGATGAAACAGTTTCTTGATTTGAAGGCAAAACATCCTGATGCCGTTATGCTGTTTCGTTGCGGAGACTTCTATGAAACCTATTCTACCGATGCCGTGGTGGCTGCCGAAATCTTAGGCATTACCCTGACCAAACGTGCCAACGGCAAGGGGAAGACCATCGAAATGGCTGGATTCCCCCATCATGCGCTCGACACCTATCTGCCCAAACTGGTACGGGCAGGGAAGCGGGTGGCGATTTGCGACCAGCTGGAAGACCCGAAACTGACAAAGAAGCTGGTGAAACGGGGCATCACGGAGCTGGTGACACCTGGCGTATCCATCAACGACAACATACTGAACTACAAGGAGAACAACTTCCTGGCCGCCGTCCATTTCGGCAAGGGCTCTTGCGGCGTGGCCTTTCTGGACATATCCACGGGCGAGTTTCTGACTGCCGAAGGGCCTTTCGACCATGTGGACAAGCTGCTGAACAATTTCGCCCCGAAAGAGGTGCTCTTCGAGCGCGGCAAACGCCTGATGTTCGAAGGAAACTTCGGAAACAAGTTCTTCACCTTCGAACTGGACGATTGGGTGTTTACCGAAACCTCCGCCCGCGAGAAGCTGTTGAAGCACTTTGAGGTGAAGAACCTGAAAGGCTTCGGCGTAGAGCACCTCAAGAACGGCATCATCGCTTCGGGAGCCATCCTGCAATACCTCATCATGACGCAGCATACCCAAATAGGCCACATCACCTCGCTGGCACGCATCGAAGAGGACAAATACGTCCGCCTCGACAAGTTCACCGTGCGCAGCCTGGAGCTGATGGGAAGCATGAACGATGGCGGCAGCAGCCTGCTCAATGTGATAGACAAGACCATCAGCCCGATGGGCGCCCGCCTGCTGAAGCGCTGGCTGGTATTCCCGCTGAAGGACGTGCAGCCCGTCAACAGCCGCCTGGATGTGGTGGAGTACTTCTTCCGCCATCCCGATTTCAAAGAGCTGATAGAGGAGCAGCTGCACCTGATAGGCGACCTGGAACGCATCATCTCCAAGGTGGCGGTGGGACGCGTCTCCCCGCGCGAGGTGGTCGCCCTGAAAGTGGCTTTGCAGGCCATCGAGCCCATCAAGGCCGCCTGCACGGAGGCCGACAACGCCAGCCTCAACCGCATCGGCGAACAACTGAACATCTGCCGCTCCATCCGCGACCGCATCGATAAAGACATCAACAACGACCCGCCCCTGCTCGTCAACAAGGGAGGCGTCATCAAAGAGGGGGTCAGCGACGAGCTTGACGAGCTACGACGCATCGCCTACTCAGGCAAGGACTATCTTCTGCAGATACAGCAGCGCGAAAGCGAACTGACCGAAATCCCCAGCCTGAAGATTGGATACAACAACGTCTTCGGCTACTACATCGAGGTGCGGAACACGCACAAGGACAAGGTGCCACCCGAATGGATACGCAAGCAGACCCTGGCAAACGCCGAACGCTACATCACCCAGGAACTGAAAGAGTACGAAGAGAAGATTCTCGGCGCCGAAGACAAGATTCTGGTACTGGAAACACGGCTTTACACCGAACTGGTGCAGGCCTTGAGCGAGTTTATACCCGCCATTCAGATGAACGCCAACCAGATAGCCCGTCTGGACTGTCTGCTCTCCTTTGCCACGGTGGCATGCGAGAACAACTACATACGCCCCATCATCGCCGACGACCCCGTGCTGGAGATTCGGCAGGGACGCCACCCCGTCATCGAGAAACAACTTCCGATAGGCGAGAAATACATTGCCAACGACGTGATGCTGGACAACGACACGCAGCAGATTATCATCATCACGGGGCCCAACATGGCAGGTAAGTCGGCCCTGCTGAGGCAGACCGCACTGATTACCCTCCTGGCACAAATAGGCAGCTTCGTGCCTGCCGAAAGTGCGCACATCGGCCTGGTGGACAAGATATTCACCCGTGTAGGAGCCAGCGACAACATCTCCGTCGGCGAGTCCACCTTCATGGTGGAGATGAACGAGGCGGCGGACATCCTGAACAACCTCTCACCCCGCAGTCTGGTGCTCTTCGACGAACTGGGACGAGGCACCTCCACCTACGACGGCATCTCCATTGCCTGGGCCATCGTGGAGCACATCCACGAGCATCGCAAGGCCAAGGCACGCACCCTCTTCGCCACCCACTACCACGAGCTGAACGAGATGGAGAAGAGCTTCAAGCGCATCAAGAACTACAACGTGTCTGTAAAGGAGGTTGATGGCAAGGTCATCTTCCTGCGCAAGCTGGAGCGCGGCGGCAGCGAGCACTCCTTCGGTATCCACGTGGCGAAGCTGGCCGGCATGCCGAAGAGCATCGTGAAGCGTGCCGACGAAATCCTCCACCAACTGGAAGTGGAGAACCGGCAGACAGGAACGGTGAGCGGGAAGAACATCGCCGAAGGCACGACCCCGGCAGGCGGCATGCAACTCAGCTTCTTCCAACTCGACGACCCCGTGCTTTGTCAGATACGCGACGAGATACTGAACCTCGACGTGAACAACCTCACGCCGCTGGAGGCGCTGAACAAGCTGAACGACATCAAGAGGATAGTGAAAGGAAAATAACCCGAGAAGATGGATGACTGACAACAAAGAACAGATAGAACCATGAAAAACAGAAACATTGCCCTGTGCGCCTTTGCCTTATGCTGCATGCAAGGCTACGCCGGAACAGAAACATTTGCCTTGGCGAACGACAACACACATGTAGAGAACCCTGCCTTGACCGCTGCTGCCTACAAAAGCAACCGTCCGAAGCATCGCCTCTTTACCTCGAAAGCCGTGGAGGCGGAGATAGCCCGTGTGAAGCAGTTGCTCACCAACCCCAAACTGGCATGGATGTTCGAGAACTGCTTCCCTAATACGCTAGACACCACCGTACATTTCCGCATGCGCGACGGAAAGCCCGACACGTTTGTCTATACCGGCGACATCCATGCCATGTGGCTGCGCGATTCGGGGGCGCAGGTGTGGCCATACGTGCAGCTTGCCAACGAAGACCCCGAACTGAAGAAGATGCTCGAAGGCGTCATCCGCCGCCAGTTTCTCTGCATCAATATAGACCCATACGCCAACGCCTTCAACGACGGCCCGACGGGCGGCGAATGGATGTCCGACTTCACCGACATGAAGCCCGAACTGCACGAGCGCAAGTGGGAAATCGACTCCCTCTGCTATCCGCTCCGCCTGGCCTATCACTATTGGAAGGTGACCGGCGACAGCAGCATCTTCGACGGCGAGTGGGTGAAGGCGATAACCGCCATCCTGAAGACCTTCAAGGAACAGCAGCGCAAGGAGGGGGTAGGCCCTTACCATTTCCTGCGCAAGACAGACCGTGCGCTCGATACCTTGAACAACGGTGGTCTGGGGGCTCCCGTCAATCCCGTTGGGCTGATTGTCTCTGCTTTCCGCCCTTCGGACGATGCCACTACGCTCCAGTACCTGGTTCCTTCCAACTTCTTCGCCGTCTCCTCCTTGCGGAAAGCCGCCGAGATTCTGACAGAGGTGAACAAGGAGACAGCCCTTGCCAAAGAGTGCACCGAACTGGCCGCTGAGGTGGAGACAGCCTTGAAGCGATATGCCACCTACAACCATCCCAAGTTCGGCACCATCTATGCCTTCGAGGTGGACGGATTCGGCAACCACCTGCTGATGGACGATGCCAACGTTCCCAGCCTCCTTGCCATGGCCTATCTGGGCGATGTGGACGTGGACGACCCCATCTATCAGAACACGCGCCGCTTTGTGTGGAGCGACAGCAACCCCTACTTCTTCAAAGGAACGGCAGGCGAAGGCATCGGCGGCCCGCACATCGGTTACGACATGGTGTGGCCCATGAGCATCATGATGAAAGCCTTCACCAGCCGGGATGATGAAGAAATCAAGACCTGCATCCGGATGCTGATGGATACCGATGCCGATACGGGATTCATGCACGAGTCTTTCCATAAAGACGATGCCGCACGCTTCACCCGTGCCTGGTTTGCCTGGCAGAACACCCTGTTCGGCGAACTGATTCTGAAGCTGGTGAACGAAGGAAAGGTAGAGTTGCTGAACAGCTTGCAGTAACCTCATCGGCCGACCGACGGCCAGTTTTGTTTGCGGAACCCCCATGCCGACATGCCCATGATGCCGGAAAACATGCGTGAGAAGTGTTGAGAGGCATGAACTCCCAAACGATAAGCTATCTGGTTTATCTTCATGTCGCTATTGATAAGCAGATAGCAGGCTCTCTTTTTAGCTGCATGTAATACTTCAGAGGTGCATGTCCTGTCTCCTTGACAAACTTCCGATAGAAATAGGAGGCGGAATAGCCGCAAAAGGCGGTGAGGTCGTTCATGGTCAGATTGCCCTCCACGTTTTCGTTCATATATTGAATGACTCGTTTCATCACATTCTCCGCATACTCTTTGGGGCGGAATGTTTGAACCTGGACATCCCGGATGCAGAAGATGGCAAGCAAATGACCAAGGCACAGACTGGCATGGTGGAGGTTTGAAAGTGCCATGCCTTCGTTCAGTGTTATATAGATTTCTTCAAAGAGGCTGAAACATTTTTCTTTCCGGAAGCAAGGCAGGCTGTTTGCGTCGGTAGGCTTATCAAATCCTTTGGCAAGAACTAGTGCCTTGCTTCCTTTAAAATGCAGCCAATGTATGCTCCAAGGATTCCGCGCATCAGACTGATAACTGTGTGGGATGCCTTGGGGCAAGATGTGATGAACTGCCTTTCTTTCAGTAGCTCCTTTTTCCCATACAGCTCTATTTTCCCTGTATCTTCAGTGCAATAAATCAGAATATATTCATTGCATCCTTCCGGCCTTTCAATGTGATGGTGGGCAGCCTTGGGAAAATAACCCAAAGCATATACATACAAGTCACCGGTCAGCGGACTGTCTTCCATCAGGCTGAGCTGCGGATGGGGCACATATAAAAAGCATTCCTGCCCACATCTTGGCGATGGGCAACCTCAACTCTGTGGGTATCTTCAAGCAGGCCGGCGTCGAGACAGAGTCTTCACGGTGACAAAAGAGTTGCTGGAGCGGACCAAATCCTATCCCAACTTTATCCTTTCCACCGGCTGCGACATTCCGTCTCACATCCCTTACGAGAACATCGAGGCTTTCTATCGTGCGGTGGCATTGTTCCTCCCATAGAAACACATAAAGTAGATACCGATGAGGATGAACGGCACGCTGAGCCATTGCCCCATGTTCAGCGTCATGCCGTTTTCAAAGTCCACCTGGTTCTCTTTCAGGAACTCGATGAAGAAGCGGAACACGAAGATTTCCGTCAGGCAGAGCCCGAAGTAGAAGCCGCGGTGGTAGGTGCGGGCACGCTTGTAGAGCCAGACCATGCCGATGAAGAAGAGGAAGTAGGCGATGGCCTCATAGAGTTGTGCCGGATGGCGGGGAAGCATGTCCACACGCTCGAAGACGAACGCCCAGGGCACGTCGGCGGGCTTGCCGATGATTTCGGAGTTCATCAGGTTGGCCAGGCGGATGCAGCAGGCGGTGATGGGGGTGGCCACGGCTATCATGTCCAGCACGTCCATGTAGTGCATCCGGGTCTTGCGGCAGTAGAGCCAGAGGGCGATAATCAGTCCTAAAGTGCCTCCGTGGCTGGCCAGTCCGGTGTAGCCCGTCATTTTCCATCCTTCGGCGGTCTGTTTGAAGGGAAGTATCATTTCCACAAAATGGTCTTTGTAGTAAGCCCAATCGTAGAAGATGCAGTGTCCCAACCTTGCTCCGATCAGGATGCCGAAGAAGCAGTAGAAGAAGAGCGGTTCGAACTTGTCGTCGCCTATCCTGCGGTCGCGGTATTGGCGGCGCACAATGAAGTAGGCGAGGGCGAGGCCGACAATCCAGAGCAGCCCGTAGTAGCGCAGGGCAAAAACCCCGAAATCGATGATGACAGGGTCCGGATTCCAGTGGATGGAGAGTAGTGGTAGCATATTCATTAAAGTTATGTTTCTTGTCCGGGGGACAAAGGTAGGAAATAATCTTGATTATTTCCTGGTTTGACAGACGCAAGTGTCTGTCGTCTCAAACACTTGTGTCTGTCATGTTGAACACTTGTGTCTGTCATGTTGAACACAAGTGTCTGTCAAGTCTTGATAATCAGATTATTCGGAAGCGTTCAAGGCATGGAGCGCTTTGAACTTCTCCGCCACCTTTCGGTATGTGGGAATCTCGATACCCTGTTCCTCCGCTGCGGCAATCAGGTCGAAAAGCAAGCCCTGCACTTCGCTTTCGTGTCCTCTTGCCAGGTCTTTCTGCATGGAGGCGGTGCTTTCGGGTGCCAGCTTATCGACTACTTTCAGGTTGTATTCCACCAGGTCTTCCCGGAAGTCGATGCCCAACTTCTTGCCTAAGGTGGCGCTTTCGCGCGACAGTCCGGTGAAGGTGTCACGCACCTCGCCCGGCTTCTGCACTTCGCCCATAGGCACGTCGTAGTAGGCTCCGGTGACCGCCATGGCGGAGATGAACGACCATTTGACGAAGGTGTCGCGGTTGATGTCGTCGGAGATTTCGGCCTTGATGCCGCTCTCCTGCAGGTCGTGCTGCACGGCCTCCAATGTTTCACGGGAAACAATCGTGTCGCGATGCGCTCCATAGACCAGACGGAATATCTTTCCCATCTGTGTGATTTCTCCCTTGCCCGACAGGAAGCCCACGATGTAGATGCAGCCGTCGAGCACCGTCACGCCGGGAACCAGCCGCTGGATGCGCGGCCCGGTGCCATAGACGTTCAGGATGGGGATGACCACCGTATCGGCATGTGCGGCACGCTTGATAAGCTCCGTGATGGAGCTCACCGAATAGCCTTTGACGCAGACGAAGATGACGTCTGCCTTGCCCTGAAACTCTTCGGCAGTGCAGGCGGGCAGGTGCAGCGTGTGTTCGCCTTTCAGGTCGGAGTGCAGTTGCAGTCCGTGTTGGCGCAGGGCGGCGAGGTGTTCGCCGCGGGCGATGCAGGTCACGTCTTTTCCGGCCAGTGCCAGGAAGGCGGCGATGCTTCCGCCTACGCCGCCGGTGCCTGCGATGAGGTATTTCAGCTTATTGTTTGCCATTTTGTAGTGATGTGTTTTTACACATTGAATCTGAAGTGCATGATGTCCCCATCCTGCACCACATACTCCTTGCCTTCCACGCCCAGCTTTCCTGCCTCGCGCACGGCGGCTTCGCTGCCATACTTGATATAGTCTTCATACTTGATGACTTCCGCGCGGATGAATCCCTTCTCGAAGTCCGTGTGGATGACACCGGCACATTGCGGAGCCTTCCATCCCTTCTGATAGGTCCACGCCTTGACTTCCATTTCGCCGGCAGTGATGAAGGTCTCCAGGTTCAGCAGCTGGTA
The DNA here is from genome assembly GCF_029057325.1 of Bacteroides sp. Lineage (GTDB taxonomy): Bacteria > Bacteroidota > Bacteroidia > Bacteroidales > Bacteroidaceae > Bacteroides. Next base: position 7,537 of record NZ_JAICZW010000006.1, read on the forward strand.
GGCCGACTTGATGAGGCGGCTTACGCCCGATTCTTCCAATCCCACCTCTTCGAGGAACATCTGGCGGTCTTCGTAGGTCTCCAGTTCGGCGATGTCGGCTTCTGTCTTGGCGGCGACAATCAGGATTTCGGCATTCTCCTCTTTCACGGCCTCACGCACCATATCGACGTACTTGTTGCCCTTCACGGCGCTTGCCTCATCTACGTTGCAGACGTACATCACGGGTTTGGAGGTTAGCAGAAAGAGGTCGCGGGCAATCTTCTGCTCGTCCTTGCTTTCGAACCGTACGGTACGTGCCGATTTGCCCTGCTCCAGTGCCTCTTTGTATCGCACCAGTACATCGTATGTCTGCTTGGCGGCCTTGTCGCCTCCCGTCTGTGCCTGTTTCTGCACTTTCTGGATGCGGCTTTCCACGGTTTCCAGGTCCTTCAGCTGAAGTTCATAGTCGATGATTTCCTTGTCGCGTACGGGGTTCACGCTGCCGTCCACATGCGTCACATTCTCATCGTCGAAGCAGCGGAGCACGTGGATGATGGCATCCGTCTCGCGGATGTTGGCAAGGAACTTGTTGCCAAGTCCTTCGCCTTTGCTGGCACCTTTCACCAATCCTGCGATATCTACAATTTCCACGGTGGTGGGAACGATGCGTCCGGGATGTACCAGTTCGGCAAGTTTGGCCAGCCTTTCATCGGGTACGGTGATGACACCTACGTTCGGTTCTATAGTACAGAAAGGGAAGTTTGCCGCTTGCGCTTTTGCGTTGGACAAGCAATTGAAAAGTGTCGATTTACCTACGTTCGGTAGCCCGACAATACCACATTGTAAAGCCATTTTATTCGATTGTTTAGAGTTATCTGTTCGATTCATGCGGCGTGATTATCGCCTTTCGCCGCTTTTCGGCTGCAAAGATAGGCATTTTATCCTTGTCTGCATATCGGAGAATCAATAAATCCGTATCAATCAGAGGCCGGAGGGGGATTGTCGGGGAGTTTGTTAGAGTGATGAGCCTTTATAGACACTCGACCATTCGGTAGGGAGCAGTTTTCCGTTGAGCGTCACGGTGTTGGAACTGAAGTTCGGACTGACGGTGACCGATACCCTGTTCGAGCCTTTGTATAGTTGCAGGCGGACGGAGGCGGATATGCCGGTGCCCATGACGCTCATGTTGAACGTGACGTTTCCTTTTTTATCCATCTTTGTCAGGATGTTGGAGGCTCTTCCTTCTACGGTGACGCCGCCTACGCCGTTAGGTCCGCCGCCATTGAAAGGCGCTACTTGCACAACGGCCTTTTCGTCCGACAGGGAGATGAAGTTTGTCATCGAAGAGACGAAGGCTGTTTGTCCCCGTTTGAAGACCAGCTGGTCGGCTTCAACGACAAAATCCAGGTTTTCCAGTGCACGGAGGGCTTTGGCGTAGTAGATGGAGTCTTGTATGGCTTGCGCCTGTTTTTGCTGTTCACGGGTGGCCTTCCTTTCCGTGCGTCTCTGCATGGCTTTCAGTTCGCCGCTTGTGTAGATTCTTCTCTCGTTTTGCGCTCCTGCCGTAAGGGTGGCGAGCAGCAAGGCCATTAAAATTACGATTTGTTTCATAATTGTTGTTGTTTAGGTTGAATAATATGGTTGTTCTGATATATAAATCACTTCTGCTTGAGGGGATGCCGGAATGTCGAATGGCATGCGGATGGCACACTTCCGCCTCTTTTACTGTATTAACAACGATGCGCGCCATATTGTTTTGTCCGATTGTTCCAATAGAAGCGGGAGGAGGCTGTGATGGGAGAGACGAAAAGCCTTATCAAACCTTAAAGCGGGCGCATG
>NZ_JAICZW010000060.1:0-348 GCF_029057325.1 Bacteroides sp.
ATATATTGATTATTATATCCTTATATCTATTTAGATGCCCTTAGAATCGCATTTTTGAAACAAAACGGGCATTAGTACGGAAAAAAGGCAAGGATTTTCCTTTTTCACGAATTGGAAAATAATAAGAAAAGCTCTTCTCTTCTTTATGTCATGATTTTTTTATTCTATTATTCTTGAGCTGTAAGCAATCAAATCCATCCTGAGAGTTTACTCTCTCAAATACGAAACGAAAAGATATGGCTCATCCGGAATCAGTGATAGGTCGGGATGAAAGCGTCCATTGTGTGTCATCACTCCAAATACCAGATGAACCAAAGATATAGAAAGCGAAATTGACTCTTCCTATAT
>NZ_JAICZW010000060.1:358-7403 GCF_029057325.1 Bacteroides sp.
AATGTAAATCACCAATGTTTGCATCTGGATATACATGATAACTTTTATATTTCAATTGTAAATAAACAATTGTAAATACATAAGTAATTATATTAGTTCACGATAGTAAATCATCGGATTACACAAATATAGTTCGGTACATTAATTCCAATTTTATACACCTATAATATGTATTATATCAGTGGTTTATAAGCTGCTGTTGAATCATTCAATGAAATATAGCTGCTTGATGTGGCTAAACAAATGTAATTTCTTGCTAACAATGACTATAATTTAATAATAACATATTTACTATCAAATACTTATATAACTTTATTAAACCTTAGAATATTTCATTATTAGGATGTAAACAAAAGATTTAAGATTGTAATGCGAACATTTGTGAATACTACATTACAATCGAAATATATAAGATTTACATTATCAAATTTGCTTATGTAATTATTTCCGTTTACCTTTGTAAATGAAAAACTTGTTAGTACAAATGTTATATTTCTATATTCTATGAGCATAAAAGATCGAATCAAGACAATTATGGACCGGGAAAAACTGACGGCAGGAGCTTTTGCCGAAAGTATTGGCGTAGCACAAGCGACCATCTCCCACATTTTAGGACCGCGCAACAAATATCCAAGTACAGAAGTCATCCTTCGGCTTCACCAGCGGTATAGTGATATTGACTTAAACTGGTTGTTAACTGGAACTGGAAATATGATCAGTGACCCCGATGCGCCTTCAAACGACAATTTGAACTATCCATTATTCGCTGAGAATTTGGAAAATCAGCCCGACGGGACAGATGAAGACGAAAATCGCAAGGAAATCGCATTAGAGGCACCTCAAAAAGCATCAAAAGAGATTGTAAAACAGGAGATTATATACAAAGAAAGGCCTCCAAGAAAAATCACCGAAATAAGAATTTTCTTCGATGATAATACTTACGAGACTTTTGCACCCAAAGGTTAGCCATAAACATGCAGAGAAGAGCCACCCAATAGAAACATGCCGCCTGTAAACATCAGGTTTAGCATTTTAAACCTAAGGGTTAGGCGAACAGTGCTGCCCTTTACGCAAAATCTCCAAACCTTTTGAGAGATACCGCCTGTTTTTGTATTATCTTTGCAACCGATAGAATAAACATACCTCTTTATAAAATATGAAAAAGTATATTTTAGATTTGACCGTGACAGAGAACCTCCGCTTGCACGCCAACTATGTGCTGCTGAAGCTGACTTCTCCGTCCCCGCTTCCGGAAATGCTGCCGGGACAATTTGCTGAGATTCGCATAGACGGCTCGTCCACCACATTCTTACGCCGTCCTATCTCTATTAATTATGTGGACAGACAACGTAATGAAGTATGGTTCCTAATCCAGCTTGTCGGCGATGGAACAAGGCGTTTAGGAGAAGCCAAGCAAGGCGATACGATAAATGTAGTGCTTCCCTTAGGAAACGGCTTCACAATGCCCGAAAATCCTTCAGACAAGCTCTTGCTGGTAGGTGGAGGAGTTGGTACGGCACCCATGCTGTACTTAGGCGAACAATTAGCGCAAAAAGGGTGTAAACCGACCTTTCTGTTGGGTGCCAGAAGCGATAAGGATTTGCTTCAATTGGAGCAATTCGCCGCATACGGAGAGGTATATACCACGACAGAAGATGGCAGCCATGGCGAGAAAGGCTATGTTACCCAGCACTCCATATTAAACCAAATCCGTTTCGAACAGATTTATACGTGCGGCCCCAAGCCGATGATGGTGGCGGTGGCTAAATACGCCAAGAGCAAAGGAATCAACTGCGAAGTATCTTTGGAAAATAAAATGGCATGTGGTGTAGGCGCTTGTCTGTGTTGCGTAGAAAACACTTCAGAAGGCCACTTATGTGTATGTAAAGAAGGTCCGGTTTTTAATATAAACAAACTATTATGGCAGATTTAAGTGTAAATATAGGCGAATTACAATTGAAGAATCCGGTAATGACCGCTTCCGGTACATTCGGATACGGTTTGGAATTTGCAGATTTTGTTGATTTAACGCGAATAGGCGGTATTATTGTAAAGGGGACCACCCTTCACAAACGTGAAGGCAATCCGTATCCTCGTATGGCGGAAACTCCATCGGGAATGTTAAATGCTGTGGGACTGCAAAATAAAGGAGTACACTACTTCGTAGAGCACATTTATCCGACTATTAAAGACATTCAGACCAACATGATCGTCAATGTTTCGGGCTCAGCCATCGAAGACTATGTAGAAACGGCTGCTACCATTAATGAACTTGACAAAATTTCTGCCATAGAATTAAACATCTCTTGTCCGAATGTCAAACAAGGTGGAATGGCTTTTGGAGTTACCGCCAAAGGCGCTGAAGAGGTGGTGAAAGCGGTTCGTTCAGTTTACAAAAAGACACTTATCGTGAAGCTCTCACCAAACGTTACCGACATCACCGAGATAGCCCGTGCAGCCGAAAACGGCGGTGCAGACAGCGTTTCTCTTATCAACACCCTCTTAGGAATGGCTATAGATGCAGAACGTAGGCGTCCGGTGCTTTCTACCGTGACAGGCGGAATGTCCGGTGCAGCTGTAAAGCCTATCGCCTTGCGCATGGTATGGCAAGTGGCTAAGGCAGTAAAAATACCAGTCATAGGTTTGGGAGGCATCATGAACTGGAGGGATGCCGTGGAATTCCTGCTTGCAGGTGCTTCCGCCATTCAAATCGGTACGGCCAATTTCATCGATCCGGCAGTTACCATAAAAGTTGCAGAAGGTATTGATAGCTATCTGAACAGACACGGTTATCACTCCGTAAAGGAAATTATCGGTGCACTTGAGGTGTAAACAATAACAAACTATTGCCATTCGCAATACAGATTCATAAAAAAGGACATTTCAGCAGAAATGTCCTTTTCCATTTTATTTACATCTATACAATTATTCATCTAACAAATCCGGACGCAACCTGCGAGTCCTTTCCAACGATTGCTGTAACTCCCATTCTTTAATTTTAGCTTCGTGCCCTGATAGTAAAATATCAGGAACCTTCCATCCTTTGTATTCTGCCGGACGTGTATAGACCGGAGCCGCTAAGAGGTTGTCTTGAAAAGAGTCGGAAAGCGCAGACTGCTCATCGGAAATCACACCTGGTATGATGCGGACAATGGCATCCGCCATCACAGCCGCCGCCAGTTCCCCGCCAGTCAGCACATAGTCGCCAATGCTGATTTCCTTCGTGATGAGATGCTCGCGAATACGGTAGTCAATTCCCTTGAAGTGTCCGCACAGAATAATCAGATTTTGAGCGAGCGACAAGGTATTAGCCATCGGCTGGTTGAACTGCTCGCCATCGGGAGTGGTGAAAATCACTTCATCGTAGTCACGCTCCGCTTTCAGAGCGTTGATGCAACGTTCTATCGGTTCTATCTTCATGACCATCCCGGCAAATCCGCCGAACGGATAATCATCCACGCGGCGATATTTATCTTCCGTATAGTCGCGAAGATTATGGATATGTATTTCTGCAAGCCCTTTGTTTTGGGCACGCTTCATGATGGAGCAATTGAAGAATCCTTCAATCATTTCCGGCAAAACTGTGATAATGTCAATACGCATAATTAGGTCCTTGGTTTTATGACAAAAGTAGCGTAAGAAGAAAGCACAAACGAATTTTATCCGCTTTTGCCAACTTCCCGTCTATTTTCAGGCGGCAAAAATACGAATATTCAAGGAGAAACCCGTATTTTTGCGTTCAAACAATCGGAAATAATATATGACTGCAAAAGAAAAGATAGACCAACTTCGTGCCGACTTGCATCGGCACAACCACAATTACTACGTGCTGAACGCTCCCGAAATATCTGATAAAGAATTTGATGACTTGATGCGCGAACTGCAAGACCTTGAAAAAGAGCATCCGGAATATCAAGATGACAATTCGCCTACCATGCGCGTGGGCAGTGATATCAACAAGAATTTCACTCAAGTGGCACACAGATACCCTATGCTTTCGTTAGGAAACACCTACTCCGAAAGTGAAGTGGCCGATTTCTATGAGCGGGTCAGAAAAGCGTTGAATGAGGATTTTGAAATCTGTTGCGAACTGAAATATGACGGAACCTCCATCTCATTGACATACGAGGACGGCAAATTAATACGTGCCGTTACTCGTGGTGATGGCGAGAAAGGGGACGATGTTACAGACAATGTAAAGACCATCCGCTCCATACCTTTGGTTCTTCATGGTGGCTATCCCAAACTGTTTGAAATCAGAGGAGAGATTCTAATGCCGTGGACGGTTTTCGAGGAGCTTAACCGTGAAAAAGAGGCACACGAGGAACCGCTCTTTGCCAATCCGCGCAATGCGGCATCCGGTACCTTGAAATTGCAAAACTCCGCCACGGTAGCATCCCGCAAGCTGGATGCCTATCTCTATTATCTGCTGGGGGAAGAATTGCCTTGCGACGGTCATTACGAAAATCTGCAAACTGCCGCCCGATGGGGGTTCAAGACATCGGAACACATGAAAAAAGCGCATACTTTGGAAGAGGTCTTCGAATACATTAATTATTGGGACACCGAACGTAAAAATCTTCCGGTAGCAACAGACGGCATTGTATTAAAAGTCAACAGCCTGAAACAGCAAAAGAACCTTGGTTATACAGCTAAATCGCCCCGATGGGCAATCGCCTACAAGTTTCAGGCCGAACGTGCACTGACTCGCTTAAACAAAGTATCTTATCAAGTGGGACGCACCGGCGCCGTAACTCCGGTTGCCAACTTAGACCCTGTGCAGCTATCGGGAACTATTGTCAAAAGGGCCTCTTTGCACAATGCCGACATTATCGAAGGTCTTGATTTGCACATCGGAGACATGGTCTATGTGGAAAAAGGCGGCGAGATTATCCCCAAAATAACAGGAGTGGATTTGGATTCCCGCAATATGCTCATCGGTGAAAAAGTGAAGTTTATCACCCATTGTCCCGAATGTGGCAGCAAATTGATACGATATGAAGGAGAAGCCGCCCACTATTGCCCTAATGAAACGGCTTGTCCGCCTCAGATAAAAGGGAAAATAGAGCACTTCATCAGTCGTAAAGCCATGAATATAGACGGATTAGGGCCGGAAACCATCGATATGTTCTATCGGCTCAAGCTGATAAAAGATACTGCCGACCTATACCAACTCAAAGCCGATGACATCAAGAATCTGGAGCGCATGGGAGAAAAGTCTGCGGAGAATATTATCCATGGAATTGCCGCAAGCAAGGCGGTTCCTTTTGAAAGAGTGCTTTTCGCATTGGGCATACGGTTTGTAGGAGAAACGGTAGCAAAAAAAATAGCCAAATCTTTCACCGACATAGATGAGCTGGAAAAGGCAGATGTCGAAAAATTGAAAGCCATTGATGAAATCGGAGAAAAAATAGCCCAGAGCATTGTTGCCTATTTTTCAAATCCGGGCAATAAAGCATTGGTGGAGCGTTTAAAATCAAGCGGCTTGCAACTCTACCGAAAAGAAGAGGATTTGAATGGATACACAGACAAGTTATCCGGCCAATCCATTGTAATCAGCGGTGTGTTTACTCATCATTCACGAGACGAGTATAAAGAGATGATTGAGAAAAACGGTGGGAAAAACGTAGGCAGCATCTCGTCCAAAACCAGCTTTATCCTTGCAGGAGAGAATATGGGCCCCGCCAAACTGGAAAAAGCACAGAAATTGGGAGTAAAGATTATGGGCGAAGATGAGTTTTTGGCATTGATATCCTAACAAATTTCCACGAAAAACTTTTTTATAGCTTATTTTTGTAGGGAAAATCGAAATAATTCGTACTTTTGCGAATCATTTAATAATAGATTACTTTATTAGTACTTATGATACAGACAAGATTGAAAGGAATGGGGGTAGCGCTGATTACTCCATTTAAAGAGGATGAAAGCGTTGACTATGATGCATTGATGCGTTTGGTAGATTATCAACTTCTGAACAATACAGATTTCTTATGCGTGCTTGGAACCACAGCAGAAACTCCGACTCTGACAGAAGAGGAAAAAAAGAGAATCAAAAGGATGGTCATCGAACGTGTCAACGGGAGAATACCTATCCTGCTGGGAGTGGGAGGAAACAACACCCGCGCTGTGGTGGAAACGTTGAAAAACGAAGATTTCACCGGAGTTGACGCCATTCTTTCCGTTGTACCTTATTACAATAAACCGTCTCAAGAAGGCATATACCAGCATTATAAAGCTATTTCAGAAGCAACAGACCTTCCCATCGTGCTCTATAATGTTCCGGGACGTACCGGAGTAAATATGAAGGCTGAAACGACTCTACGCATTGCGCATGATTTCAAAAATGTGATAGCCATTAAGGAAGCTTCAGGGGATATCACCCAAATGGATGACATTATCAAGAATAAGCCTGCGAATTTCGACGTTATTTCGGGCGATGACGGTATCACGTTCCCGCTTATCACTTTGGGAGCGGTTGGTATCATCTCAGTTATCGGAAACGCCTTCCCGCGCGAGTTCAGCCGGATGGTGCGCTTGGCCTTGCAAGGAGATTATGCAAATGCACTGACCATTCACCACAAATTTGCCGAATTATTCAAGCTTTTGTTCGTTGATGGAAATCCTGCGGGGGTGAAAGCAATGCTTAATGTGATGGGAATGATTGAAAACAAATTGCGTCTGCCATTAGTACCGACCCGTATCACTACGTTCGAAGCCATGCGCAAGATTCTGAATGAACTGAACATTAAGTGTTAGCCTCCCTCTTCCGTTCGATTCAATCCGACAAATCTGATTTGATTGTCGTTTTGAAACAACTCTGTGTCACGCTTCAAAATGCCACATCTCATCGCAAATAGCACCTCAGGCGATGAAATGTGGCATTTTCAGTTGATATCCCCGGCTGCGGGAGGGAGCAGAATAGGGGAGAAATAAAAAAACTTCTGCAAACCAATGCAGAAGTTTCTTTGTGACCGCGACAGGATTCAAACCTGTAACCGGCTGATCCGTAGTCAGCTACTCTATTCAGTTGAGCTACGCGGCCTTT
>NZ_JAICZW010000061.1 GCF_029057325.1 Bacteroides sp.
GCCTACAAAATAAGGTAGAAGTTCCGATTATGATTGAGAGTCTCTCCATATCTCTTCCCATCCCTCCACCGTCCGGGCGGCGGAAGAGAAGTTTGCACCGATGCAGACTACTTGGCGCTTGTCGGCAGCGTAAGGTTGGATGTATCTATTTATCCAAATCTTTCTCCAGCTCCGTAATGGCAAGCTTTTTAAAAGTTCTTTAAACTAGTGCAGTCTTATCAAAATATACGTATCTGTTTTTGAGGATGTGGAACAAACTATTTATAAAGAAAAAAGCAGAGGTTGTTAATACCCTCTACTTTTTATCATCAGGATTTCTCTCTTCCAGCACTGTCACAAAAAATAAGAAAATGCTACATTAGCACTTCTCCCACAAAACGTGGTGCTGCAAAAGGCTTTTCTGAATGGCTCTCTATAGTACGTGTGTCAACCGGCTGTGGTAAATGAGTGCGATCAAATTCAACAAACGACTTGTAATCATACGTCCATGATGAGCCATAGGCCAACTTCATGATCCGCTTATAAATAGCCTCTCGAGAAGGAGCATTGAAGCCATGCGTATTACTACGCATCATGCTTTCTACAGTCGGTCGCCATGCTCCCCGCCAATAAGTACACGCCCCTTCATAAACTCCCAACTCTTCGCCATAAAGATCTTTTCCTTGATAACGACTATCGTTTAGAAAATGCTTCCATAATACGGTTTCGCGGTTGTTGGTGAAATCCACATTCATGGCCCAACCCAGTTGTTGCTGCATTCGTTTGCTTTTTTCGATTTCCGATGCAGGAATAACCCCTTGCTGCTCGTATGAATATTCGTCAAGCAATTTGGCAAAGCCATGTCCGATACATTCGTGGCACAACACCCTACGGAACATTTCGTTATCTAATCCATAAATAATCGGACAATAACCAATAGAAAACTCAATCGTATTTCCTATTTGGTTACCGAATCCAAAATAAGTGGTTCCTGCATACGCTTCCGTATTGAGAATTACGATGCTCATTGTTTCGTCAAGCAATTGCGGATCACTGTTCAATTCGGGTACAAGCGCAGCGTATGTCTTCACCATAGCATGGTTACCGCTGATGCCTGTACTGCCGCCTCCTTCCAATTGGCAATTGAATCGGGTGCTGTAAGAGCCTCCAAAAGCATTGTTTTGTGACACGGCAGTCACCATCCATACATCGAAATAGTTTCGCAGTGATTTAACTGGCTCTTCAGTAAAGAAAAGTTCCATTGATTTCTCCATGACCGTTCGATAATAGCCATTCTCAACATCTTTATCTAAAAAGCCATCGCCCATGAAAACAATAGGCACACCGTTACCTTCGGTATGTTTCTGTAAAATAAAGACTTTTTTGTCATACGTCGCCATGTCTGTAGAAGTACCTACTTGGGCGGCGTCTTGACGGATGGTAATTCGTGCTGATTTCAACAGAATATTGTCTTCATTTTGTGCATCTACAGCGTATATCTGCATGTTGGTGGTACGTTGAGAGAGAGCACGGTTGGTCAATACGGTGAGACTGAATTCTCTTGTTTGTAATGCTTTGGTTTCACCCTGCTCTACAACAATCCATTGAGGGAAATCGCCATCGGCAACAAGACGGAACTTACAGTTTGACAAATTGGTCGAATATGCGATTTTAAATGAACCGCCATCAGCTACTACATTGTACGAAGTTTGCTCCAAATTCAAGACATCAGTCTTTTTCTGTGTGAATTTCACTTCTTTAGTGATTCCCGCAGAAATTAAAGTCAATATACCTGTCCGTTCTTCGCCTGTTCGGTTTTCTTCTTTAGCCAACAGAGAAAGAGAGGTGTTTCCTGCTTCTCCTTTAGTTGGCGAAAGTACTACCCAATCCACATCCGTTTTTGCCTGCCAAGCCGCACTGGAGGTAAAACTAACTGAAACCGAAGCGTTCATCTGTGGTTCTAGGATGAGTTCGTTCGACTGAGTGTGGATATCCAACACCGGAATCGCCTCGTCATGGGAGCAGGCATTAAGGAAAAGAAGCAACCCCATAAAAAGGGTGAACGCGTAAAATCTTTTTTTCATGGCTCTTAATACATTATTTATTGTATGCAGACAAGAAGAGGGTACCCATGTATGGGCACCCTCTTCCCTTAAACAAATATTATAAGTTGCTTTTTACTTACGCAAAGTAACCGGAACGAGCGTGCCACTATCATCTGTATATGCTACGTATGCACCCAACCAACCGGCTGCAACATAGAAGCCGACACCGAAATCTTCCGGTGTATCCAAAGTGATTACACCAGAGTCATACACACCGGTGATATCATTACGGTAAGCATTCACGGCACCGGCGTTCCAATCTACACTGCAAAGCGGGAAGTAAACCGGTCCGTATGTAGCATAATTACCGATAACCTGTAATCCCGGAATAGTAATGTTATATTTCGTACCCGGAATAACTTCCTCCAGATTCATAGTCAGCAGGCCGCCAAATCCAAAATCCAAGTAAGCAACATCATTGACACCTTCTTCCATGGAGAGTTCACATTTTTCGCTGGCGACAGCCCCGTCAAATGGGTTGAATCCACGAAGTGTGTATATACCTTCCAACGGATTGTTTTCTTTCAGTTCTACTGTACAAGTTTTAGTACTTCCTATCGTAGCACCTTCTGCACTTACAATTTCGAAAGTGATGTTACGTCCGCTTTCAATAGCATCGTTACCTACACTCAAGTGAGCCTCTAAATTAACAGACTCAACATCAGCAGGTATTACAAAATGTTCCGTGGTCACAATCACATCCTTATCCGCTTCAAAGTTGGCATTGCTACCGCTCATTTTCGCAACTATGCGTACACTACCATTGCGTTCACCGGAAATCACAATGGGAATTTGCAACATAGAAGTACTTTCTCTCGTAGTTATGGTTGCTTCACCAAACTGAACCGTGGCATTGCCTGAGTTCAGAACCTCATCGTCATCGCCGCAGGCGACCATTGCCAATGGCAACAGGAAAAAGGCTAATAATTTAAGATATTTCATATTTATGTCTTTTAAAATGGATTAATAACCGGGGTTCTGTTGACCCTTGATTTGAGGATTCACATCAATCTCAGCCTTGGGAATAGGCCATACCATACGGAAATCATCCGCATTTTTCGTAAGAGCAGTGGTGTTTTCCGAACCGGGGAACAACACTAAATTAGCATCTTGCACTGCATTCTGACGATTTACGCCCAACCCCCAACGTTTCAGGTCAGACAAGCGGAATCCTTCACCTACCAACTCTCTGTGGCGTTCGTCACGAATCTCTGCCATCAGCAGTTCTGCACTATTGAACGTACGGTCTGTGTAACCAGCAATACGATTGCGCTTCAAGTCATTCAGATATTTGGCAGCCTCAGTCACATTTCCTTGGCCTGCGTATGCTTCTGCTGCAATCAGATATTGCTCGGCAATGCGGAACGGTTTGGATTTGTTCACATAGTGATTATCTACATTCACAACACTATAAATGTCAGGGTTACCCGGATATTTGTCAAACAGGTAGATATCGCCACTTGCGCCTGTAGATACGTTCAGAGTGAAAGGTTCAAAGAAAGCCGCAAAACGGATATCATTCTCTTGGTCGTAAAGATCCGTTAGGCTGCCCGATGGAACATAGTCCACTGTTACCTTGGCAGGGTCAGTCTGGTATTGTCCCCAGAAAGAGGTTCCGGTCGCACTTCCCAATTCATCAGAACTCATATAAATCTGCCACATCACCTCACTACCCATATCGTTCACCCACATGCTGTGGAATGCCTCTGCAGAGTTTATTAAAGCGTAGGTGTTGGACGCAATCAATGAAGTGGATGCCGTAACAGCAGTGCCATAATCTTTCATCTGCAAAGCCACACGTGCCTGCAGGGCAGTCACCACATCCGATGAAACGTAATTGATAGCAGCTTTTCCGGATTCCAAAGCAACAGCGTTATTTACTAAATTCTTGGCTTCAGTCAAATCGCTTACAATTTGCTCGTAAGTGGCTTTCAGTGAGGAACGGCCCGGATAAGTAGCTGAATTGGAAGTTGGAGCGTAAGTCAACTGCAACGGAAGCCCTAAATCCGTTTCCGCATTGGCGCTATTATATGCTTTGCAGAAATGATTCACAAGGTTGAAGTAAGAAAAAGCTCTGGTAAAATAAGCTTCGCCTACATAAGCCTTAATTTTAGCCATATCCGCTTCGCTGAAATTAGACTGTTCGCTTGCTTCAATCTTTTTATAGCTGTCAATAAAGTAGTTGCAACGCGCAATCAGCGAATAATAATTGCCCCAATAGCCCGCTATATTTCCGTCTGACATCTGGAAGTCCCAACGATATGCAGCACCATAGGTATTGGAAAATCCTACCGTAGCATTAAAATCATCACACTGCATTTCGGGTAATAGGATATATCCACCTGTTGTCAGTGAGCGGTAATAAGAATAGAGCCCAATTCGCGCATTGGCAAAGTCGTTTGCGCTGGTCATGTACAAAGACTCTTCTACGGCATTATAAGGATACTTTTCCATGTCGCAGGAAGACATCCCCACTGCAAGTAAAGCTGCCGTTAATATTGTATGTATTTTCTTCATTTTCATTTATCCTCTTTTATGGTTAATGTTAGAAAGTAAGTTCCACACCGAATGAGATTTGTTTGGTATTCGGGTAATTACCCAACTGAATGTTGCTGTCAATTTCCGGGTCATATCCTTTGTATTTGGTTACAGTCAGCAAGTTTCGTCCTACGAAGAATACTTTGGCACTCTCCATGAAACCGGTCTTTTTCATCCAGCGCTGCGGCAATGTATAGCTTACGCTCAAATTCTTCATACGCATGAATGAAGCATTTTCCAGCAAGTGAGTATCAAACTGCATCGGAGAATCGGGACAGGAAATATTAGTAATGTCACCTGGCTTTTGCCACATGGTCAACATTTCGGTGGTCTGATTATTCTTAGCAGCAAATGTATGGTTTTCTGTAAACCAACGTTCATTGTTAGTCATATATTGTCCCAGCATAAACGCGAAGTCTGCCGAAACGGTAATACCCTTCCAGCTTGCACGTGTACCGAAACCACCCGACCAAGGTGCATAACGTTGCTTACCAGTGAACACAGCGTCGTCTTCAGAGAAGGTCTTCGTTAAGTTACCGTTCTTGTCATACCACATGTTGTAACCATCACGCGGATCGACACCTGCCCACTTATTGGTAAAGAATTCGCCATAAGGCATGCCTACCTGCAATTTCAGACCGGTATTTCCCAATACATATTCATCCAATCCGTTGAACAATTCTGTAATCTCATTCTTGTTGTAGTTCAAGTTAGCTGAAACGCTCCAGTCAAAACCGTTCACATCCTTCAAAATGTCCACACCAAATGTGACGTCCACACCACGGTTCACCATGCTGGCTACATTACCCCAGCCTGAACTAAAACCTGTAGTATAAGAATAAGGAATCTCCATCAACATGTCTTCCGTCTTACGGTTATAGAATTCCACGTCCAAGCTGATGTGATCGAACAAACGAGTGTTCAAAGCTACGTTCGTTGACTTCATTACCTCCCAAGTCAAGTCGGGATTGGCCGGATTAGAAACCGCCGTACCGGAAGAGCTGCCGTAAAGCGGGCCTGAGCCAATCAGACCGAATGCCATATAAGGGCTCAATCCCAAAGCATTACCTACAGAACCATAGCTTACCTTCAGCTGCAATGTATTCAGCCATCTTACATCTTCCAAGAAAGCTTCTTTCTTCAAGTCCCACATGGCACCTGCTGACCAGAAATTACCCCACTGATTGTTCAGACCGAATAAGGAAGAACCATCGCGACGGAACGTTGCATCTATATAATACTTCTCGTTATAATTATAACTTGCGGTAGCGAAGTAGGAGTTAAAGACCTGCTGGGTTTTACTATGTGAAGGCATATTAGCTGTAGCGCCGGCAGACATCAACATCAATCGTTGATCGGTCAGGCCGGTTACAGAGGCTCCAAAACTCTCATTTTTGTTAATAATGGCCTCTTGTCCGATTAAGAAAGAGAAATGGCTATTATCCCAAGCTGTGAATTTATATTCGGCAGTATTCGTATAGGTAAACGCATAGTAGCGTTGGAACGACTCTCTTGCTGTACCTGCACCGGCAAAAGGTCCTACAGGATAAGCCACTCCGGAGGAGCGATAGTCAAAAGCTTCCATTGCCTGTGCAGCGCGAATATTCAGTCCCTTGATAGGATTGATGTTCAAGAAAGTATTTCCATTGATACGGGCCATTGTATTGGCACCCGGTTGGAGTTCAGACAGATAATAAGGATTCCAATAACCCATCTCGTCGAAATAGTCCAAACGGTCGCCGTAACCCAGGAAATTACCATTATCATCTTTCAGTATTTCATAATAAGACTGAGTAGGACGATAAATACGTGATGCATATACCTTATTATAAACACTGTTTGCGCTTCCACCAAAAGCGGTAGTAGAATACTTCTGATAAGACAAGTTCATATTCACCCCAGCTTTCATCCATTTAGTGATGTTCGTTTCTATATTGGAACGCAATGTTTCACGACGCAATTTTGAGTCATCCATAATACCATCCGCATCGTAGTGGCCAAATGCAAAATAATAGTTCAAGGCATCTGTACCACCCGTTACATTTAAGTTATATTCTTGTGTAGGTGCCGAACCACCGAAGAATACATCTGCCCAATCGGTAGAAATTCCGTTGTCAATATAGAAATTCTTGTTGCTTTGGAAGGCTGCATTTTCTTTCAAAGAGGGATCTAAGATTTCTTGGAAGTTAAGCCATTGTTCAGCATTCATCATCTCTACATTATCACCTGTCATGCGTGATATACCGTATTGTGCACTGATATTGACTTTTGCCTTAGAACCTCTCTTACCTTTCTTAGAAGTCAGGATAACAACGCCATTTGCGGCACGGGAACCATAAATAGCAGTAGATGAGGCATCTTTTAATACGGTCATGCTTTCTATATCATTCGGATTGAGCGCAGTGAACGCACCGGAGGAAATAGGTGCTCCATCCAAGATGAACAACGGTTCGGAAGAGCTATTGATAGAGCTGACACCACGCAGACGCATACGTACGGACTGACTCGGTTCTCCACTCGGTGTAAATACCTGCAAACCGGCAACTTGTCCCTGCAAAGCATCAGCCACATTGGCTACCGGTTTCTTTTCCAACTTTTCACTACTTACTGCAGTTACCGAACCAACTACTGAACCCAGTTTCTGGGCACTACCGTAACCTGTAATCACGACTTCTTCAAGCATCTCAGAATCAGACTTTAAAACCACCTTTACATGCGGTTTAATCGCCACTTCCTGCGTCTGCATACCAATGAATGAAATCATCAAAGTTTTCGCGGAACT
>NZ_JAICZW010000062.1 GCF_029057325.1 Bacteroides sp.
CGTATGAACATTATTTGAGTAATAAACAAGAAACAACGGAAGTATAAACGTTATTAATGAAAAATGACAGCTTAAAAGGGCAACACCGGATTAATGAACAAATCCGTGCCAAAGAAGTCCGCATAGTAGGCGATGACATAGAACCAAAAGTGTATCCGATAGCGCAAGCCTTGCGACTTGCGGAAGAACATGAAGCGGATCTTGTGGAGATTTCTCCGAATGCGCAACCTCCTGTTTGTCGTATTATTGATTACTCTAAATTTCTGTATCAGTTAAAGAAACGTCAGAAAGAACAGAAGGCTAAACAGGTGAAGGTAAACGTAAAGGAAATTCGTTTCGGACCTCAGACCGATGATCATGATTACAACTTCAAGTTGAAACATGCCAAGGGATTTCTGGAAGATGGCGACAAGGTGAAGGCGTATGTGTTCTTTAAAGGTCGCTCTATCTTGTTCAAAGAGCAGGGAGAGGTATTGTTGTTGCGTTTTGCCAACGACTTGGAAGATTATGCAAAGGTAGATCAGATGCCTATTTTGGAAGGTAAGCGGATGACAATCCAGCTTTCGCCAAAGAAAGCGGCATCAAACAAGAAGCCTGCTGCAAAGCCGACTGAAGGTACACTGAAACCGGTTGCTGCCAAAAAAGAAGAGAATGAGTAACGCCATAGGTATAGTGCGTTACCATATAATTTAATAATTTAAAAGTTTAAAGAAGATGCCAAAGATGAAAACTAACTCCGGTTCTAAAAAGAGATTTACTCTTACCGGAACAGGTAAAATCAAAAGAAAGCACGCTTTTCATAGTCATATCCTGACTAAGAAAACTAAAAAGCAAAAAAGAAACTTGTGCTATTCTACACTTGTTGACGGAACAAATGTAAGCCAGGTGAAAGAGCTTTTAGCAATGAAGTAATAGAAAAGCGTACAGAAGTATTAAAGTTATTAACCGAATGCATTAGCTTTAAGTCCGCTGCGTGAAGTAACGGCGCTAACATTCAAAAACAAGTAAAACTATGCCAAGATCAGTAAATCATGTTGCTTCCAGAGCACGTAGAAAGAAAATTTTGAAATTGACCAGAGGTTACTTTGGTGCAAGAAAGAACGTTTGGACCGTTGCCAAAAATACTTGGGAGAAAGGTCTGACATACGCATTCCGTGACCGTAAGAACAAGAAGAGAAACTTCCGCGCTCTGTGGATTCAGCGTATCAATGCTGCCGCTCGTCTGGAAGGTCTGTCTTATTCCAAGTTGATGGGTGCTTTGCATAAAGCCGGCATTGAAATCAACCGTAAGGTATTGGCTGATTTAGCGATGAATCATCCGGAAGCTTTCAAGGCTATTGTTGCTAAAGCAAAGGCTGCATAAATAAAACCGCTTAGCGGATAAATAACGAGGAGGTTTACCAAATAAGCCTCCTCGTTTTTTTAGGCACGGATTAACGGACATGCGGATTGATAAAAATCTGTGTAAACCGTGAAATCCGTGCCTGATTTATGGCATTATGTTATTCTCTTTTCGTTTCGGGGCGAAGCGGCAACTTTTTTAAATCATGTTTTTTATTTGCAGGAATTATCACTCCGCTTTGCTCCATGAGAGTTGAAGGAGTGGGATTCGATGCTTTTGTGCATGCTGCCGTTGCAGAAGCTTTAACTCCTAAGACGACTTGTCAACTGATAACTCCTTTTAACTCCTCTGGCTCCTTTAAATGAAAAACCGTGAAAATGGCTTGAAATATTTGTTGATTTGTTTGCTCCTTTCAGAGAAACTCTCTATCTTTGTTGTAGAAAAAATAGCCGCATTGATTGGATCGGGAAACTCATCAATTTTTATGAAATACCGAGACAAGCTTCGTTTCTCAATGGCGGGCCACGCCCTTCGGGGTAACTTTTAAGTCGGTGGATTACAAAGAGGAGCAGCACTCAAATCGTGTCATTCGGAGTTTCATCACATCGTTGGTGCGGCTTTCTATAAAGCGGGGCTGTGTCGCATATATGCGATACAGCCCTTGCTTCTTTTAAGAGGTTACTACGCTCTTTTTTTCCGCATTTCACTTTTTTACCGTATTTTTGCGGCAAGTAAATGAATATCTTATGAATTACGGATATGTAAAGGTGGCGGCGGCTGTGCCCCGCATCAGGGTGGCTGATTGTAAGTTCAACGCCGGACAGATTGAAAAAGAGATTATCATAGCCGATGGAAAAGGGGTGCAAATCATTGCTTTTCCGGAGTTGTGCATCACTGGATATACCTGTGGCGATCTTTTTGCCCAGCAACTCCTGCTTGAAGAGGCGGAAATGGGGTTGATTCAAATCCTTAATAATACGCGTCAGTTGGATATCATTTCGATATTGGGTATGCCTGTCGTATTGAACGGGGTGTTGCTGAATACGGCGGTTGTCATTCAGAAGGGGAAGATATTGGGTGTAGTGCCGAAGACCTATCTTCCCAATTACAAGGAGTTTTATGAAAAGCGTTGGTTCACTTCGGCTTGTGAGGTGGCTGAAACCAGTGTGCGCCTTTGCGGGCAAACTGTTCCGATGGGCGGAAATCTGCTGTTTGAAACGGTGGATACCACTTTTGGAATTGAGATATGCGAAGACTTGTGGGCTCCCATTCCTCCCGGTTCCGTGTTGGCTTTGCAAGGGGCGGAATTGCTGTTCAATCTTTCTGCCGACAATGAAAGCATCGGGAAGCATGCCTATTTGCGTTCGCTTATCAGTCAGCAGTCAGCCCGTTGCATAGCGGGTTATGTATTCAGCTCGTGCGGTTTCGGAGAATCTACTACGGATGTTGTGTTTGCGGGCAACGGACTGATTTATGAGAATGGTGCATTGCTGGCGGCCAGCCAACGTTTTTCTTTTGAGGAACAGGTGGTCGTTAGCGAAATTGATGTGGAGCGTTTGCGTGCGGAGCGTCGGGTGAATACCACTTTTGCCGCTTGCCGTGCCCATTGCATTTCGGAACTTCCGGTGCGCATCTCTACGGAGTATGTCAATGGCAAGGAACTGAACCTGACCCGAACGTTCGACCCGCATCCGTTTGTTCCACAGGGAGCGGAGTTGGACGAACGTTGTGAAGAGATATTCTCCATTCAAGTGTCCGGGTTGGCGCAACGACTGACGCATACCAAAGCCAAAAGTGCGGTTGTCGGCATATCCGGCGGATTGGATTCTACGTTGGCTTTGCTGGTTTGTGTCAAGACATTCGATAAATTGGGCTGGTCGCGTCAAGGTATCATCGGTGTGACGATGCCGGGCTTTGGAACAACCGACCGCACCCATACCAATGCCATCGACCTGATGAACTCCCTCGGCGTGACCGTCCGTGAAGTGAGCATCAAGGAGGCGTGCATCCAACACTTCAAGGACATTGATCACGATATTAACGACCATAACGTAGTCTATGAGAACGGGCAGGCGCGCGAGCGTACTCAAATACTGATGGACATCGCCAACCAGACGTGGGGAATGGTAGTCGGTACGGGCGACCTTTCGGAACTTGCGTTGGGTTGGGCCACTTACAATGGCGACCACATGTCGATGTACGGTGTGAATGCTGGTGTGCCTAAGACGTTGGTGAAACATTTGGTGAAATGGGTGGCCGAGCACGATGTGGACACTGCATCGCGTGCTACTTTGCTCGACATTGTAGATACTCCCATCAGCCCGGAACTGATTCCGGCAGATGCAGACGGCAATATCCAACAGATTACCGAGGACTTGGTAGGCCCCTATGAACTCCACGATTTCTTCCTTTATTATTTCCTGCGTTTTGGGTTCCGTCCTTCCAAGATTTTCTTCTTGGCAGCACGCACTTTCAAGGGTGTTTATGACGAGGCGACCATCAAGAAATGGTTGCAGACTTTCTGTCGCCGCTTCTTCAACCAGCAGTTCAAACGTTCCTGTCTGCCCGATGGCCCGAAGGTGGGTAGCATCTCCATCAGCCCGCGCGGTGACTGGCGTATGCCGAGTGATGCTTCATCGGAAATGTGGCTGAAGGAGGTCGAGGGGCTGTAAGAGGAATTGTGCCGGAATAAAATTGTTTGACGAGTACATTTGAAATGAAGATGTAAGGTTATTCAGACAAGTATCTTAAGATAGGTGACTATTGATGTTATATCACAGACTACAGGGTTATCTAAAGAAGAGATTGAAAAACTATAAAACGATTTTTATCCTATGAATTCGGAGGAACTATACGAGATTATTGTATAGTTCCTCTTTTTATAATTAGACATAATCTTTGAAAGATAATTTTTGCAATGATTTTGTAAGGGTTGTTCACGCCAAGCTGCCTAAAAAAGAAAGAGGGTGTGTCAAAACCGGCACATCCTCTTTTCATATCCGATATAGTTCGTCAGTTTGTCTATGCCACCATTTT
>NZ_JAICZW010000063.1 GCF_029057325.1 Bacteroides sp.
ATGTAGTCCTGATAGGAAGCAAGGCCGGTGAGGGGGACTCCGATGAAATTGACCAGGTCGTTGCCGGCAAAGGCCATGGCAAGGGCGAATGTACCCATCATCACAACCACTTTCAGTACGTTCACCGCCAATATATGCAGCAGTTGCATCAGCAGGGTAAATCCTGCGAGGCATCCGATGATTATGATTCCGGTATTCTCCTTAATCCACATCTTTACTTCGGGTGTCATGAAGGAGAGGTCCTTCGTCCCTTTGATAAGCAGGAAATAGACGATGGCCGTGGCACATACGCCGCCGAATATCCCGATTTTCCATTTGAACTTATTTCTGTAGTTGAACGAGAAAAGCGTGCGGGTGATGAATTGCACCATAGTGCCGAAAAAGAACGCTATCGCCACGGACAAGAAGATGCCGATGATGACGGACAAAGCCTTCTCTGTGTTGAGCAAGTCGTTGAAATCGAGTCCGGTGGTGTCGCCGGCTATTTTAATGAGGGATACCACGAAGGTGGCGCCAAGCAGCTCGAACACCATGGATACGGTCGTGGAGGTAGGCATGCCCAGGCTGTTGAAGATGTCGAGCAGGATAATGTCCGTCACCATGACAGCCATGAAGATGCAGGTAAGCTCGTAGTAGGAGAAATGCTCCGGACGGAAGATGCCGTGACGGGCGATGTCCATCATGCCATTGCTCATGGCGGCTCCGATGAACACACCGATAGAGGCTACAATCAATATACGTTTGAACGATGCTGCCTTGGAGCCTATCGCAGAATTCAGAAAATTGACCGCGTCGTTGCTGACTCCCACCGAAAGGTCGAATATCGCCAGCAGAAACAAGAATATCACGACGCACAGAAAAATAATATCCATAATCGTATGTTTTTGTTTGTTTTTGGTGCAAAGGTCGCATCCGGATGTTACATAGTTATTTCATGAGGTTTAAGTTGTTGTTAAACGACGGCATCACGGCTGTTTGTTCAGGGTAAATACGAACAGCAGGCCTCCTTGTTCCCGGTTTATGGCCCGAATGGTTCCTCCGTGCCAGTGCACGGCATTCTTTACGATAGACAGGCCGAGCCCGGTTCCTCCTAGCAGCCTTGAACGGCCTTTATCCACTCTGTAAAAGCGTTCGAATATCCGCGGCAGGTGCTCTTTCGCAACTCCTTTCCCGTTGTCTGCAAGGGCCAGCGTCACGTGATGGTCTGTCTCTTCCAGAACACGGATTTCAATGAGCGAGCCTTCGGAATAAGCAAGGGCGTTGTCTATGAGGTTGCGGAAGATTGAAAACAGAAGGGACATGTTGCCGTTGATTGTCACGGGCGTCACCTTGTTGCGGATTTCAAAGCCCTTGTTTCGTGCCAGTTCTTCGTACTCGTCGCATATTTCCGCGACGATGTCGGAGACGGAAAGCGCTTCTCGGGCGAAGCTCTCGCCGCCATCTTCGATACGGGTAAGGGTGGAGACATCTATCAAGAGCGATTGCAGGCGTTTGTTGGCGGCGTAACAGCGGTTGATGAAGTCTTCGCGCTTCTCGACGGGCAGTTCCTTGTGGTCAATAAGGGTTTCCAGGCACAATTGCATGGATGCGACCGGAGTTTTCAGCTCATGGTTTATGTTGTTGGTGAGTTGGCGCTTGATGCGCATCTTCTCCTGTTGCTCGCGAATGGCCTGGCGGTGCTCACGGTCTCTCTCCGCGATGGCCTGTTGAAGCTTTGCGTAGAGTCTGACGATGTGGTTGGAGATATTCCCGAGTTCATCGCGGGGGAACGGTTCGATATCTACGATGCGTTCTCCGCGTTCGGCTTTTTCGGCAAATGCGCTTAATCTTTCGATGTGTTTGCCCACTCTTCGTGTGACAAAGAAACCGATGACGCACATGCCCGCCGTGACCAAGGCGATAAACCACAGAAACGCATAGTCGGTGGTGAGCAATCGGTCGAGCGTCATGGAATAGGGTACGGCTGTGCGCACCAGATACCCCTTTCCGCGCTTCGCGGAATAGAAGTAGGTGCCGCCCGTGCTCTCGCTATGGCGCCGCAGCGTATATCCTTCTCCGGTTTGCATGGCTTTTATCACCTCCTCCCTGTCTATATGCGAGGCTTTGGGCAAAGAATCCGACGAATTGTCGAAAATGACTTTCCCGTTGCCGTCTATCACACTGATACGAAGTCCCACGATGTCGCATGGAGGCAGTTCTACCTTTCCGGTCGAATCAAGATGTGCGATTATAAACTCGTTCAAGACTTGAAGCCGGCTGTTCACCTCCTCTGCCTTGAACTGCTTTTCCCGATGGTATTGGAAGAGCGCGAAGCAGCCCACCAGGAGCCACGAATAAATCACCAACCCGAGGAACAGTTTCCGATGATAAGTCAGCCTACTCTGTGAAAACATACCCATAGCCAAGTTTCGTTACAATGTGTTTCCCGTAATCGCCGAGTTTGGAACGGAGCCGTGTGATGTTGACGTCCACAACCCGATCCAGTACGACTACCTCTTCCGGCCAGACAGCCTGCAGGATTTCATGGCGGGAAAATACCCTGCCTCTGTTCTTCAGCAACAAGGCCAGAATCTCAAACTCCTTTTTAGGCATTCTGATTTCCTTGTTGTCAAGCATGCACATCTTGCTTTCCGGCAAGATTTTCAGCCCGTGGAAGGTGAACGTGCGCTCTTTTTGGGCGGTTGCGCCCTGTGATGCGGACACCCTTCGCAAGACGGTCTTCACCCGGGCGAGGACATTCTTTATGGAGTAGGGCTTCGTGATATAATCGTCCGCTCCCAATTCAAGGCCTCCCACCATATCATCTACAGAGTCTTTGGCGGTGCAGAATATAATCGGGATGCCTGCCGTGTCCTTCCGCTTCTTCATGATGGATGCTAATTGTACACCACTGACATCTCCCATCATGATGTCAAGGAGAACAAGGTCGAACGAAGGTAAATCCAGCGTCAGGGCTTCTTCTGCCGAATTCGCTGTCTCCACCTCATAACATTCTCTCTCAAGGTTGAAACGAAGTCCCTCGGAGAGGGTTTCTTC
>NZ_JAICZW010000064.1 GCF_029057325.1 Bacteroides sp.
TCATTACTACATGCCGCGAATGCCAAACCGGCCAAACCCAGCATAAAATACTTGTTAAACTTCATAATAATATTATTTTAAAAGGTGAATAATCATATCTATATCCTTATACTTAAAACCTTATCAGAAATCTGCCATCACTCTCTCCAGCTCCTGCAAATTCCTCTCCGCCTCCCGGCATCCGGCAGCCTTGGCCTGCCGTAGCACCTCGCCTGCCTTCTCATACTTGCCCGCCTTGGCATAAGCCACACCCAATGCGTTCAGCGCTTCCGGCGCAGCGGCCACTTTAGAACCTTCTATCAGACGGATGGCGGCATCGGTATCGTCCCGATCCATCTCCATATACGCCGCGTTCACTACCGCCGCCACGTTTCCGGGATAGGTGTTGGCGGCAACGAGCATCGCCTCTCTATACTCCGCGCTACCCTTGCCGTAGCTGTCGGCCACCTTGTAAATCTCGTCCACGCTCAGCAGGTCGGGGCGGCTCTTGAGTTGCCGTTTCGCCTCTTCCATGTTGAAGTTGCGCACGTTGTATTCGATGCGGTATTCGATGCGGCGCAGCGGGCCGTACATCTCGTTGAGTATCCGTTGGTAAATTTCCGGTGGCACCAGTGTCTTGATGCGTTGCTCGCAGGCGTCAAGATCGCCCTCGCAGGCATCAATGATGCGCAGCACCTCGTCAATCTTCAGCAACTTCGGGTGTTTCTCCACCTCGCGGCGCAGGCCTTCCCAGTCCTCGCCCACGCCCGTGACGTGCCACAGGGAGGCGTCCAGCCGGGTGTCCTGCTGCGCGTGCGCCGCCAAAGCGTCGGCACGGCTCTGCGACAGCCGCTTGTTATACTCCGCCGTGCCTTCGGGCGAGGCGTAGCCGGTGATGTGGATTCCCGTGATGGTGAGGTCCTTGTTGTCCTTCACCACCTCGATGGACGAGGCCACCGTGTTCAGCTCCTCGCTGTTGTTCTTGAACTTGGGGTCTATCTTCGCGCTGTTCTGGCGGAACTGCAGGCGTGCGGTACGTGTCTCGGCACGCGCCTTCACCACCTCGTGCGCGGGCTGCATGCGCTCCATGCTGTAGTGCGGCACGTAGGCCGCCAATGCCGCCTTGGAGTCGGACAACTCTTGCGCGCCCTCGCCCACGCCGCAGTTGGCGCAGCCGGACACCCGCTCGCGCAGTTCGATATGCCCGTCCAGCATCCAGCGTTCGTAGGGCAGCGACGCGCGGTAGTCGTAAGCCTGCTCCTTGCCGTTGTTGCGGCGGATGATGACTTGCGCGTCACCGTCGTGGTAGGGCGGCATTTCCACGCTTTTGAAGCTTTGGGCACGCAGATAGACCTTGCTCCGCGTCTTTCCGTCGATGACCACCGGCGGGAAGGCGGCCTCCCGGCTTCCGTCTTTGGCCACGAGCACGGGAACCAGTGCCAGGCTGTGCTGCGTACGCATTTTGAGTCCGCTCAGGTCAACAACCATTTTCAACTCTACTTCCCGGTTCTTGCGGGAAATCTCCCGGTTGTCGATGTTGATTCCGGAAAGGTAGCCGGTCACGTTGTCGGCGTGCGCCGCTTCGGGGTTGAACGCCAGGGCCAGCAGGAGGATGGATGAATAGAGATATTTCATTGCTTTTCCTTTCATTATTTAATAGTATATATCAGTGAGACGCCTGCTTTGGTGGGGCCTACGTAGTGCTTGTCCTTGCTCCCCTTGAAGTCGCCGCAGGTGGCGCACTCGTAGCGGTCGTAGTTGGCATAGATATAACCCAGCCCGATGGTTGCCTCGATGCTCCACCGCTTGCCCAGCAGCCAGGCGTAGCCGTAGGAGAGTCCCAGGCCGGTGGCCCATCCCTGATAACGGTGGTCTTTGGTACCCTTGCTCATGAAGGGGATGCGTACGCCGCCGACGTTGTAGTAGGTGTAGCCGCTGTGCACTCCGAAGAAATGGCCGTTGAACCGTTCGCACAGCCAATAGCGGAACTCCGGCATGACAAGCCAATGCTTGATTTTCTTATTGCTCTCCTTGTCGAACGTCCACGGGTTGTATCCGCCCGTGAGCTCGAGGGTTGTGTGTCTGCCCAGCCCGAGCTCAAAGCCCAGGTTCGGCGTGGTACCTGCCCAATACAGCAGGTTGGTTTTTGCTGCGATATCTTGCGCGTGGAGAGAGGTGGTGCACCAGCACACGGCAAGAAAAACACCGAGGATTAGTTTTTTCATATTGTATTCTTCTTGTTATATCACTTACCTTATTTATATATACATCTCTTACCAAGAGA
>NZ_JAICZW010000065.1 GCF_029057325.1 Bacteroides sp.
ATCAAAGAATTTATGTTATGATTGAAAGGATAAATAGAATAAAAGTAGTTTTGGCAGAAAAACAAAAGACTAATAAATGGCTGGCAACAGAATTGGGCATTAACCCTTCTACTGTTTCCAAATGGTGTACTAATTCTTCGCAACCGGATATAGCTTTATTGGTAAAGATTGCTAAATTACTTGAAGTTGAATTGGACGAATTGCTTGATAAAAATTTCGTTGAATCTATCTGACTGTTATGGCAAGGAAAGCAAAGGCTAAGGAAACGACCAAGACTATTGAGCAGATTCTTTGGGATTCTGCAAATGAGCTGCGTGGTAATCTTGATGCTGCCGAATATAAGTCGGTGGTGCTTGGGTTGGTATTCCTCAAATATATAAATGACTGTTTTAAGACTAAATACGATGAGCTTGTTGCCGAGGGAGAGGGCTTTGAAGAGGATGCTGACGAATACATTGGCGACGGCATATTCTTTGTTCCCACTGATGCCCGTTGGGATAAAATAGTCAAGGATTCGCTTACTGCCGAGATTGGTGTGACAGTTGATAAGGCGATGGAGGCCCTTGAGCGTGAAAACAAACAGCTTAAAGGTATTCTGCCCAAGAATTACGCCCGCCCGGAGCTCGACAAGCGACGTCTCGGCAACGTGGTTGACATTTTTGAAAATAACTTGCATTTTACCGGTGGTGAAGCGCGCGATGTGCTCGGGCGAGTTTATGAATACTTCCTCGGTGAGTTTGCCCGCGAGGAAGGTAAAAAAGGTGGCGAGTTCTACACACCGGAGTGTGTGGTCCGCACTATTGTCGAAGTGATTCAGCCATATAAGGGCAAAATCTTTGACCCTGCGTGTGGCTCCGGCGGTATGTTCGTGCAGTCATCCAAATTTATTGAGCGCCATCAGGGTAACGTAAATCAAATCTCAGTCTATGGTCAGGAACTGAACTCCAATACTTGGCGGTTAGCACAGATGAACCTTGCCATCCGTGGTATCGAGGCTAACTTCGGCAGTTCCTATGCAGATTCATTCCACGATGACAAGCATCCATTCCTAAAAGCCGACTTCGTGATGGCTAACCCGCCGTTCAATATTTCAAAATGGGGAGGCGACCAACTTAAAGATGACCCGCGATGGGTGTACGGTATGCCGCCGGAGGGGAACGCCAACTTCGCATGGATGCAACACATGCTCTATCATCTTGCTGACACCGGACGCATCGGACTTGTGCTTGCCAATGGTTCTCTTTCCTCTGAACAAGGTGGAGAGGGTGAGATACGCAAGAACATCATTAATGCCGACTTGGTTGAAGGCATCATCGCCATGCCGAGCCAGTTGTTCTATAACGTGCAGATACCTTGCTGCCTGTGGTTCCTGACTAAGAAGAAATCACAACCCGGTAAGACTCTTTTCATCGATGCCCGCAACATGGGCTATATGAAAGACCGCACCCACCGCGAACTCGACCCCGCAACCGACATTAAGAAGATAGCCGATACATTCGAGGCC
The DNA here is from genome assembly GCF_029057325.1 of Bacteroides sp. Lineage (GTDB taxonomy): Bacteria > Bacteroidota > Bacteroidia > Bacteroidales > Bacteroidaceae > Bacteroides. The sequence goes on from NZ_JAICZW010000065.1 coordinate 1,505, forward strand.
TTTCGTCGCGGCGAAGATGTTGCCGAGAAAGGGTTTGCCGCTGTTGCCACTACTGCCGACATTGAAAAAGAGGGATTCGTTCTGACTCCCGGCCGGTATGTCGGTGTAGCTGAAGTTGAAGATGACGGCGAACCCTTCGAAGAAAAAGTGGCGCGCCTCACCACCGAACTCCGCGATCTCTTCGCCAAATCCGCCGAGCAAGAAACCGAAATCCGCAAACAACTTGCCTCTATAGACATAAAACTCTGATAATATGGATTTAGTTGATATCGTTGTTTTAGTATGTTCGATAATTGCTGCAGTAACAGGTGTGGCATCTTTAATCGTCGCAATCCTCACTAGGAAAGATGGCAAACGAAGCCTTTTCAAGCAGATTGAGAAGAAAGAGCATCAGATAAATGAAATTGACAACCGTCTTTTTCGTCAATTTGGAGCAAATTACTCAGGCCGGGGACCAATCAATTCGTTAGAAGAGAAAAAGCGCACGCTACAATCAGAAGTTGATTACCTAAATAAATTACTTTGATTATGGTTAAGTGGAAAGAATGCCGTTTAGGTGATTTGATTGAAGAGATTGCCATGGGACCGTTTGGTTCAAACATAAAAGTAGAATGCTTCGTTGATAAGGGAGTTCCTGTTTTAAATGGTTCAAATTTACAGGGATTTAGACTTAACGAAGTAACTTTTAATTACGTTACGCATGAAAAAGCAGATTCTTTAGGAAGAGCCAATGCTTTTAAAGGGGATGTTGTTATTACGCATAGAGGTACTTTAGGGCAGATTATTTACATTCCTGAAGATTCGAAATATGAAAGATATGTAATTTCTCAGAGTCAGTTTAGGGTAAGATTCAAAAAAGAGATTGATCCTCAGTTCATCGTATATTTCTTTCATACAAGAGTAGGACAACACTTACTT
>NZ_JAICZW010000066.1 GCF_029057325.1 Bacteroides sp.
ATGGCGCTATCTTCAAAGTGGATGAAGAGCAGGTGCAACTGATGAAACGCCGTGGTGGTGTAGGGCACGATTTGTCCCACATTCGCCCGAAAGGTCCTCCGGTAAAGAACTCCGCATTGACTTCCACCGGACTGGTCCCCTTTATGGAACGTTATTCCAACTCTACCCGCGAAGTGGCTCAAGACGGGCGTCGTGGCGCGTTGATGTTGAGTGTTTCCATCAAGCATCCCGATTCGGAAGCCTTTATCGATGCCAAGATGACCGAAGGCAAAGTGACCGGTGCCAATGTTTCCGTGAAACTGACCGATGATTTTATGCAAGCTGCTATTGATGGAAAGCCTTTCGTGCAGCAATATCCGATTGATGCCACAGAACCGTCCTTCCAAAAAGAGATTGATGCGTCTGGCTTGTGGAAAAAGATTGTGCACAATGCTTGGAAGTCGGCAGAGCCGGGCGTTTTGTTTTGGGATACCATTATAAAGGAATCCGTTCCCGATTGTTATGCAGACTTAGGCTACCGTACCGTATCTACAAATCCTTGCGGTGAAATCCCTTTGTGTCCATACGACTCTTGTCGTCTGCTTGCCATCAACCTCTACTCTTATGTGGTCAATCCGTTCAAACCGGATGCTTATTTTGACTTTGAGTTGTTCCGGAAACATGTAACGCTTGCCCAGCGCATTATGGATGACATCATCGACTTGGAATTGGAGAAGATTGAGCGTATTTTGGAGAAGGTGAATTCCGATCCGGAAAGCGAAGACGTGAAACTGACCGAGCACAACTTGTGGCAAAAGATTTATAAGAAGAGCGGCCAGGGACGTCGTACGGGCGTAGGTATCACTGCCGAAGGTGATATGCTTGCGGCATTAGGACTGCGCTACGGCACGGAAGAGGCCACTGCATTCTCTGAGAAGGTGCATCAGACAGTGGCGCTCAGTGCTTATCGTTCATCCGTAATTATGGCCAAAGAGCGTGGCGCTTTCGAAATCTACGATGCGGAACGCGAAAAGAACAATCCGTTTATCAACCGTTTGCGGGAGGCCGATCCGGAATTGTATGCGGAGATGAAGCAGTACGGACGTCGCAACATCGCTTGCCTTACCATCGCACCTACCGGCACCACCAGCCTGATGACGCAGACCACTTCTGGCATCGAACCGGTGTTCCTGCCTGTGTATAAGCGCCGCCGCAAGGTGAACCCGAACGACACCAACGTACACGTGGACTTTATTGATGAGACAGGAGATGCTTTTGAAGAGTACATTGTTTTCCATCCCAAATTCGTCACTTGGATGGAAGCGCAGGGGCTCAACCCCTCCAAGCGATATACACAAGACGAAATTGATGCTCTTGTAGAGAAATCACCTTATTATAAAGCAACTTCCAACGATGTGGATTGGCTGATGAAGGTCAAGATGCAGGGACGCATCCAGAAGTGGGTGGACCACTCCATCAGCGTGACTATCAATCTGCCGAATGATGTGGATGAGGCGTTGGTGAACAGACTCTATGTGGAAGCATGGAAATCGGGCTGCAAAGGGTGTACTGTCTATCGCGACGGTTCCCGTTCCGGCGTACTTATTTCTACCAAGAGTAACAAGAAAGAAGGGCTTCCTCCATGCAAACCGCCTACGGTGGTTGAGACACGTCCCAAAATATTGTATGCAGACGTGGTACGTTTCCAAAATAATAAAGAGAAGTGGGTGGCATTTGTTGGACTATTAGACAATTATCCTTACGAAATATTCACTGGTGTGCTGGATGATGATGAGGGTATCATGTTGCCCAAGAACGTGACAACAGGACACATCATCAAGAATGTGGACGAGAATGGGAACAAACGTTATGACTTCCAGTTTGAGAACAAGCGTGGATATAAGGTGACCATTGAAGGGTTGTCCGAGAAGTTCAACAAAGAGTATTGGAACTATGCCAAACTGATTTCGGGCGTATTGCGCTATCGTATGCCTATCGAACAGGTAATCAAATTGGTAGGTTCTCTGCAATTGGATAGTGAGAACATCAACACCTGGAAGAACGGCGTAGAGCGTGCTTTGAAGAAATATGTTCTGGATGGTACGGAAGCCAAAGGAAAGAAGTGCTCCAACTGCGGCAACGAAACGCTGGTTTATCAGGAAGGTTGCCTCATCTGCAAGACTTGTGGGGCTTCCCGTTGCGGATAAGTCCGCAACAAGCACAAACGTTTGCATAAGAATTTAAACGAGTTACATTGCAATAGCTGTATGATTATGAGGAATATTCCTTATACTTGCATAATCATTACAGCTATTGCTATTTCTAAATCTAATATAATATGACACTATCGTTTAACATAGAGTATCGTACCAATTGGGGGGAAGAAGTCAGAGTGTTGGGCTCTATTCCAGAGCTTGGCAACAACTTGCCAGAAGAAGCCCTTCCTTTGCATACCGTTGACGGCATCCATTGGAATACAGACGTGGATGTCCAGGCTCCGAAGAGTGGGGTCATTGAGTATTGTTACCACATTTACCAAGATGGCAAAGCCATACGGACGGAGTGGAACAGCCTGCCGCGCAGCCTGCATGTATCGGGTGGCGCAAAGAAGAGTTATCGCATAACGGATTGTTGGAAGAATCTGCCCGAACAGCAATATTTCTACACTTCCGCCTTTACGGAATCCCTATTGGCGCACCGCGAACGCACCGCAGCTTCCAAAGCCTGCAAGAAAGGTCTGCTGATAAAGGCATACGCGCCGTGCATAGATGGCGACCATTGTCTGGCTATCTGCGGAAACCAGCCGTTGCTGGGCGATTGGAATCCTGACAAGGCTCTTCCGATGTCCGACATCGTTTTCCCCGAATGGCAGGTGGAGATTGACGCAAGCAAAATCAGCTTCCCGTTGGAATATAAATTTGTTCTTTATAATAAGAAGGAAAGCCGTGGCGTGGCGTGGGAAAACAACCCGAACCGTTATATGGCCGATCCAGCGATAGGTGCCGACGAGACACTGGTGATAGGCGACCGGTACGTTTATTTCAATCTTCCTGCCTGGAAGGGGGCAGGGGTTGCTGTTCCTGTATTCTCCCTACGTTCCGAAAAGAGCTTTGGCGTGGGCGACTTCGGCGACCTGAAACGTCTGATTGACTGGGCAACCGCCACCCATCAGAAGGCCGTACAGATTCTGCCCATCAACGATACCACGATGACGCACACGTGGAG
>NZ_JAICZW010000067.1 GCF_029057325.1 Bacteroides sp.
AATCCGGATGCAATCCGCTTTTCCAAAGCCTTCCCCATTATCCTGATAATCTTCAGTCGCCCACAATATGTTACTGACAGTTGACCTGTCATGGAGAAGTATCTCAAGAAGTTGCTTATCATAAGCCAGAAGTTCTTCCTCTATTATATCTATTTTATTAATGTCAATCATCGTGACTCCCTTTGTTACATGTTCAAATAGAAATCTTTGGTAAGCGCCCTATATTCGTCGCTATATCCGCCGTGTGCGGCTTCGATGCACAACCTCTCTTCTTTACAGGGTTTCATCTCAAAGCCGAAGGTCAGCAAAACACGGCGACACGGCTTTCCGGGCTTGGTGAAAACTTGCAGGCGATGTGACAGGAAAAGACGATGGCCCCATGCGGTGTCAACGACCTTTTTTTCGACTTCCGCAGGAATAATGATGCTTACCCGTCCTTGCTCCTTGAGCAGAGAGGACGAACGGCTGAACAGCAAGTCATAATTCAGCCCCCCTGTATGCCGTGCCATGCATCTTTGTCCGTCCGGACATTTCAGCGCATCTACAAAATAAGGAGGATTGGAAACAAGGAGGTCAAACCTGCTTTCCGGACAATAATCTCGAAAATCCTGACAGATTACTTCCACTCTATCGGCCCATGGAGAACGGGAAACGTTTTCCGCTGCTTGTTCGGCAGCGGCAAGGTCTATTTCGATGGCGGCAATCCGGGCTTGCGGACTTCGCTGCGCTAACTGCAAGGCTATTAATCCGGTACCGGTTCCTACATCCAATATATTCTCAGCCTTTTCTACAGGCGCCCACGCTCCTAAAAGGACTCCATCCGTACCGACTTTCATGGCACACTTATCATGAAAAACAGTAAATTGTTTAAACTGAAAAAACGATTTTGACATCTTTATCTTCTTTAATCGGTTCCAAAAATAATCAAAGCTTGCCGATTTACTGCAAATTTGGCACTGTTTTTGTCTTTTTATAGAAGCAAGAGCGCCTATTTATAAAGAAAATAACTTAACTTTGCAGGCGAATTGGCCTGCCAATTTGACATAAACTAAAAAGAAAGAAATGAAGAAAAGAGATTACCTGAGTGATAACGAAGATAGAAGTGAAAACGTGTTCTCTGTAATTGCTGATTTTGAAGGAAATGAAGAACAACTGATGGATATTGACGTGGAGGAGATATTGCCGGTACTTCCTTTGCGAAACATGGTATTGTTTCCGGGTGTGTTTATGCCTGTAGCTATAGGAAGAAAATCTTCTATGAAACTGATACGTGAGGCCGAAAAGAAAAATTCCTATATAGCTGTGGTGTGCCAAAAAATTGCCGAAACAGACTCCCCTTTGTTTGAAGATCTGCATACCATAGGTACAGTGGCTAAAATCGTTCGTGTGTTGGAAATGCCGGACCGGACGACCACTGTCATTCTTCAAGGGGCTAAGCGGATGGAACTGAAAGAAATCGTGGAAACCACACCCTACTTGAGGGGACGTGTAACCACCCTCAATGAAGAGTTTCCCGAAAAGAACGACAAGGAGTTCTACGCTTTGGTGGAAGCATGCAAGGATTTGACGGTACGATACATCAAATCATCCGAAATGTTTCCGCAAGAATCGGCGTTTGCCATCAAGAACATCAACAACCCGATGTTTTTGGTGGACTTCATCTGCACCAACCTGCCGTTGAAAAAGGATGAAAAAATTGAATTGCTCCACTTTGACTCGCTGCGCGCACGTACTTACCGTTTGCTGGAAATCCTGAATCGGGAAGTACAGCTTGCCGAAATCAAAGAATCCATCCAGATGCGTGCCCGTGAAGATATCGACCAGCAACAACGCGAATACTTCCTGCAACAACAAATCAAAACCATTCAAGACGAGTTGGGCGGCGGCGGACAAGAGCAAGAAATCGAAGAGATGCGCCGCAAAGCGGAGACTATTAAATGGAGCGAGGAAGTGAAAGCGGTTTTCCTGAAAGAAGTAGATAAACTGGAACGCACCCATCCGCAATCTCCCGACTACAGCGTGCAACTGAACTATCTGCAAACGATGCTCAGCTTACCATGGGGGGTATATACCACCGACAATCTGAACCTGACGAATGCCGAAAAGACGTTGAACAAGGATCATTATGGTCTGGAGAAGGTAAAGGAACGTATTCTGGAACATCTTGCCGTACTGAAGTTGAAAGGTGATATGAAATCACCCATCATTTGCTTATATGGTCCTCCGGGAGTCGGTAAGACTTCGTTGGGACGCTCCATCGCGGCAGCTCTGAAGCGGAAGTATATCCGCATGTCTTTGGGCGGTGTACACGATGAAGCTGAGATACGCGGTCATCGCAAGACCTATATTGGCGCCATGCCGGGACGTATCATCAAGGGACTGATAAAAGCAGGATCTTCCAACCCTGTATTTATTCTGGATGAAATAGACAAAGTGGGAGCCGATCGTCAGGGAGACCCTTCCTCTGCCCTGCTTGAAGTACTTGACCCGGAACAGAACACCACATTCCATGACAACTTCCTGGATGTTGATTACGATTTGTCCAAGGTAATGTTCATTGCCACAGCCAACAATCTGAACACCATCCCCGGTCCGCTGCTCGACCGTATGGAACTGATTGAAGTGAGCGGATATATCACGGAAGAGAAGATTGAAATCGCCCGCCGCCACCTTGTCCCTAAGGAGTTGGAGGCGAACGGTATGAAGAAGAAAGACATCAAGATGTCCAAAAACACGTTGGAGACAATCATCGAGAACTATACGCGTGAAAGCGGCGTGCGTGAATTGGAGAAAAAGATCGGTAAGATTCTCCGTAAGTCGGCACGTCAATATGCCACGGATGGCTATTTCCTGAAATCGGAAATCAAACCGGATGATTTGCACGAGTTCCTTGGCGCCCCCGAATATACACGCGACAAATATCAAGGCAACGAGTATGCGGGCGTGGTTACCGGTTTGGCCTGGACTGCTGTTGGAGGCGAGATACTCTTTGTGGAAACAAGCCTGAGCCGTGGAAAAGGCGGTCGTCTGACATTGACCGGAAACTTGGGCGATGTGATGAAAGAGTCGGCCATGCTTGCATTGGAGTATATCAAGGCACATGCTTCCTTATTGAATCTGGATGAAGAGATTTTCGACAACTGGAACATCCATGTCCACGTGCCCGAGGGTGCCATTCCTAAAGACGGTCCGTCTGCCGGTATCACGATGGCCACCTCCCTTGCCTCTGCCCTCACACAGCGGAAGGTGAAAGCCAATCTGGCCATGACAGGCGAGATAACACTCCGCGGCAAGGTGCTCCCGGTAGGTGGCATTAAAGAAAAGATATTGGCAGCCAAACGTGCCGGCATCAAGGAAATCATCTTGAGTGACGAGAACCGCAAGAATATAGAAGAGATTCAGGAAATCTATCTGAAAGGATTGACATTCCACTATGTGAAAGATGTAAAAGAGGTATTCGCCATTGCACTGACCGACGAAAAGGTAGCCGATGCCATTGATTTGTCCATAAAGAAAGAAAAGAAAGCAGAATGACATTTGAGTTACAATATACAGACAGCAAGACGAATGCACGTGCCGGACTGATTACCACCGACCACGGGCAGATTGAAACCCCTATCTTTATGCCCGTAGGTACGCTGGGAACCGTAAAGGGCGTGCATTTGCCCGAATTGAAAGAGGATATCAAGGCGCAAATCATATTGGGGAATACCTATCACCTCTATCTGCGACCGGGACTGGAAGTTATCGAAGGGGCCGGCGGACTTCATAAATTCAACGGTTTTGATCGTCCGATGCTGACAGACAGCGGCGGCTTTCAAGTCTTTTCATTGGCAGGCATCCGGAAATTGCGCGAAGAAGGTGCGGAATTCCGTTCGCATATAGATGGCAGCAAACATATCTTCACGCCGGAAAAAGTGATGGATATCGAACGTACCATCGGTGCGGACATTATGATGGCGTTTGACGAATGTCCTCCCGGAGACTCCGACTATGAGTATGCCAAGAAGTCTTTAGGGCTGACACATCGTTGGCTGGACCGCTGTATCAAGCGGTTCAATGAGACGGAACCTAAATACGGCTACCGGCAGTCATTGTTTCCCATCGTACAAGGCTGTGTGTACAAAGACCTCCGCGAACAATCCGCTGAGTTCATAGCCTCCAAAGGTGCGGATGGGAATGCCATCGGTGGACTCGCCGTAGGCGAACCGGTAGATAAGATGTATGAAATGATCGAAGTGGTGAACGGCATTCTGCCTAAAGACAAGCCCCGCTACCTGATGGGAGTCGGCACTCCCGTCAACATTCTGGAAGGTATCGAACGCGGTGTGGACATGTTCGACTGCGTGATGCCGACCCGTAACGGACGCAACGGCATGCTGTTCACCAAAGACGGCATTATCAACATGCGTAACAAAAAATGGGAAATGGACTACTCTCCTATTGAGGCAGACGGTGCATCTTACGTAGATACCATGTACAGCAAAGCCTATTTGCGTCATCTGTTCCATGCTCAAGAGTTGCTTGCGATGCAGATTGCGTCCATTCATAATTTGGCTTTTTATCTGTGGTTAGTGGGTGAAGCCCGTAAACACATCATTGCCGGTGATTTCGCTACGTGGAAACCGATGATGGTGAAACGAGTATCTACACGGTTATGAAAAAGATTAATTGGAAGATATGGCAAGGCACCAAACTGCCGGGAAACAAATTCCTGATGCGGTTGGACTGGTACATCATTAAGAAATTCCTGGGAACGTATGTTTTTGCCATCGCATTGATCATCTCCATTGCGGTGGTATTCGACTTCAATGAGAAAATGGACCGCTTCATGTCTCACGAAGCGCCTTGGAGCGCCATTGTCTTCGATTATTATTTGAATTTCATCCCCTACTTCGCCAACTTGTTCAGCCCGCTGTTTGTGTTTATTGCGGTCATCTTCTTTACTTCTAAACTGGCGGAGAACTCGGAAATTATCGCCATGTTCTCTACGGGCATGAGCTTCAAGCGAATGTTGCGTCCTTATATGGTATCGGCAGCAATTATCGCTGTCGTGACATTTTGCTTAGGAGCTTATATCATTCCAAAAGGCAGCGTGACACGTATCAATTTCGAAGACAAATACTATAAGCCCCGTAAGAAAAATACAGCACGGAATATCCAGTTGGAAGTGGATTCGGGAGTGATAGCCTACATCGAACGCTTTGAAAATTACAGCAAGACCGGCTATCGCTTTTCTTTGGATAAGTTCAAAGATAAACAGCTGGTTTCGCATCTTACGGCACGTTCTGTCACATACGACACCACTGCTGTACACAAATGGATCATTAAAGACTACATGATTCGTCAAATGGACGGAATGAAGGAAAGTATCACGAAAGGTGAAAAGATAGACACCACCCTCTTCATGGAGCCGGCCGATTTCCTGATTATGAAAAACCAACAGGAGATGCTGACCAGCCCCCAGCTGAGCGAATACATAGACAGACAACGGCAACGCGGTTTTGCCAACATCAAAGAGTTTGAAATAGAATACCACAAACGAATTGCCATGTCGTTTGCCTCGTTTATCCTGACATTGATAGGTGTATCCTTATCATCTAAAAAGACGAAGGGCGGCATGGGGCTCCATCTGGGCATAGGTTTGGGATTGAGTTTCTCCTACATTCTGTTTCAGACCATCGCTTCTACCTTTGCCGTGAATGGCAATATGCCACCGGTAATAGCTGTATGGATTCCAAACCTGCTCTATGCGTTCATCGCTTTCTATTTGTATAAGAAAGCACCCAAATAAAAGGAATAGTTTTTTAAAGGTCAGGTTTACAATGCTAAAGCTGACCTTTAAAATTTTAAACCTGAACTTGACGGCTCTAAACCTCAGCTTGACACAGCAGAATAGAAGAACTCTTATGACTTGAAGTAGGAAAACGGGGCTGATAAGAGAAGAACAAGAAAAGAAAAACATCCCCGCTTCTGCCCGAAAACATTGCCGCTCGTCAACAAATACATCCCCGCTTTCGTCCGAAAACATTCAAAAAAATTCAGCATCGGCCGGAAACTAATAATCCCCTCCTGCACTTGTATTTCTACAAGCTCAAGAGGGGATTTTTGTTGTATTCATTTCCTCTTTTGTTCGTTTCTCCTTCATCGGCCAAAGGCTCCGGTTCAGGAAGAACACATTCACTTTCGTCTTACTGGTTTATCAAGCATCGCAATTGCGGGAAAGCTTAATTCAAGTAAGTGGAAAGTTCTGCAGCAGAGATGTTTTTGGCTACAATTACACCATTATCATCCAATAAATAGTTAGTGAATCCACGGCCTAAGCGATACTTCTTGAACAGGCCGGAAGATTCGCCCTTCGTCTCCACGAAACAAGTGGGCGTAACTATTTGGTCCTTACGAATGGTTTCTTCAAAGATGGATTTGTATTCATCAAATGAAATAGAAACCATTTCCACATCATTACGGGCAGTAGAACGAAGTGCATTGCTCAAACTGGTGTTCTGCATCCGGGATTGCGCATCGTAACTTGCCCAAAAGCTAAGCAACACATACTTGCCTTTCATGGTTGAAAGCTCAAGCTTTGATTGCTCGGCCGACATCGTTTGGATTGTAAAATCCGGGGCGATATCACCCACATTCAAACCTCCGGTGGGTTTGTCTTTTCCTACAAAAGAAGTCAAGGAACTGATTAGTAATACAACAAAAATCCATTTTACATGTCTCATGCAATACGGTTTTGGTTAATACTATCCGGGCCTGTCCTTTCAACAGTGATTTCTTCCCGGAACATTGTCTTCAAACTTTGCATAAACGGACAGAATCCATTGATAGTCAAAGCCTTTAATCCTGAAATCGGTTGCAAAGGTAAGTAATTCTTAGACTATCTTCCAAATAAACAAACAATTTTCTCACTTTTTTAGCCTAAAATTTTATGTTATTTAGCATAAATAGCGGAGATTTTCCCTATATTTGTAGTCGATAATCTCATAATAAAAGAAAGACTTATGCAACCATTAACCACAGAACTCATCCTGATTCGTATTACAGGGGAAGACCGTCCGGGCCTGACGGCTTCTGTAACGGAGATTTTGGCCAAATACGACGCGGCTATTCTAGACATCGGCC
>NZ_JAICZW010000068.1 GCF_029057325.1 Bacteroides sp.
CTTATCCTTTCCAAAATGGCGGAAACGTTTGTAATTCATATTGTTTTTCATTTGTCCGAACACGGCTTCCGGTTCTAGGCATACAGAATGACCTTGAGCATCATCCTGGGATGGTAAGGGCTGCGACCGCATTCCTTATACAACTTTCTGAAACTTTCAAGATTCAGGCTCTCAACCAGAGCGTTTACCATGTGCACCGGTTCGTTTTCTGCAATATCCTCGTCAACTCGTGGAGGAAAAAGCACTGTTTGGCTGGGATTGTAAGGACGAAAATGTATCTTTGTCATAGTATAAAATGTTATGCTTAAAGATACAAAATCTTTAGGTAATAACAAAGCCCCTGCTTGTGAAAGTCGGGGCTTTGTGCTTAAAAAAAAAGAAGGTGCGCATTTCATTTTGACACACCCCCATGGTTTTATAGAAACAACTGTTTTTGCGGAGAACAAAGTTTTAATGAAGATATGGAACAAAGACCACAACCCCATCCTTTTCTCTTTTGGCTGTAACGATGTGTGATTGACAAGAGATTGGTAGTTGCAGAAAGTAGTTTTGAATGCGAACAAATATAATAAAAAAACGCTTTTTGTTTTTTCGCAGAATACCCTCTATCTTTGCACTAAGAAACGAAGATAAAGCCGAATCGGTCAATGGGACTCTTTGGCATGCTGAGCCTGTAGGAACATTATCCTATCAAGGGGAGAGGCTGTCCGAAAACCTTATTGCCGCTTACATGCAGTTATGATTTCAGGCACGGATTATACAGATTTCACGGTTTTCTTATTTATCATCCGTGCCTGAAAGAAAACATAACGGAAGTTCGCGGACAGCCTGGGGGAGGGGAGACTCTCCGGCAAATTCGGGAGGACTAAAGAGAGGAGGTAAGCCCTGATGCCGATTGGGGATAAAAAAGAAGAAAAACAATGAACAGCTACATCACCCTAAAGAATGTACGTTTTTTTGCCTACCACGGCGTAGGCGAGCAGGAGACACTGGTAGGCAATGAATTCATCCTTGATCTGCGCCTGAAAGTAAGTATCGAACACGCCATGCTGACAGATGACGTGACGGATACCGTCAGCTATGCCGATGTATATGAAGCCGTGAAAGCCGAGATGGCGATACCTTCCAAACTGTTGGAGCACGTAAGCGGGCGAATCGTCCGTCGTCTTTTTCACGACTTTCCACAGATAGAAGAGATAAACCTGGTTTTGGCGAAGCGTAATCCGCCTATGAATGCCGACATCGAATCGGCAGGCGTTGAACTGCATCTGGTTCGCTCTTGACAACGACTTTTTATATCAGTATTAAAGTGTCGCTTTATTGGTATTAAAGTGTCACTTTATCGGTGTTAAAGCATTACTTTATCCCCACTAAAGTTGTACTTTAATGAGGATAAAGAAAAAATAAAGTGTGATGTCGCTGATTGATAGTACTATACGGCGATTGAAAAAGATGCGGTTTTACCAGTTTTCTTTATCAATGTATCGGTCGAACGTTGGATCGGTCTTGATTCCCGCTTTGCGGAATACGTCTCGGATGCGTTGCTGTTCTTCGGGCGTGATGAGGCGTGCGCCTTTGCGGCTGGAGTAGAAGTAGCTTTCGCAACTGAAGCACGTCATTACGTTGCGGCGTACTTGTGCGGATAGCTTCAGCGGAAGTTCATCGAAGAGATGCGTCATGCCTGTGGCGAAACGGACGGGGCGGTTGTTGCGGTAGTACTTGCATTGTTCCGGTGTGGCAAGGCTCCGGAGGTAGTGCGGGTTCACGACTTGGATGATGCTTTCGGGTCGAGGGCTTTGGGAAAGCACCTGTGCGGCTATGGCATGCAGGCAACTCTCTGCCTTGGGACAAGTGGTCTTGTCCGCAAAGCAGAGAGCGTATCCCTTGGGGATGTCTTGCAGATGTAACATAAGCTTACAGGATTGCTTTCAGTTGTTCTGCCATCTGTGCCTGTACCTCTTGTGCTGCCTTCCGGCTGGCGGCGGCGAAGTTTTCTGTCTTGTCCACGTAGATGATGCCGCGGCTGGAGTTCACAATCAGTCCGCATTCCTTGGTCATGCCGTATTTGCAGAC
>NZ_JAICZW010000069.1 GCF_029057325.1 Bacteroides sp.
CAATTGGAAATGATTTCCGGCAGAAATGGAAAGAAGGGGGCAATCCAGTTGGTTAAAGGTTCCGGCAATCTGTACCTCCACCTGCATCTTCTCTTTGAAGGACCTAAAAGCTGGGATAAAGGCCGATAAATCGTGCAATGCCACTTGAGAAGGCTGCAAATGAAATGAAAAGCGCACGTCTTGAGCAAGGTTTCCGAATGCCCCTATGCTGTCATAGTCCATGCGTATGGTGTCCATTGCCAGCGTAGTGTTGGGAAGTTCGATGGCGAAATTCTCGATTCTCGTTTGACGGTTGTTGCCGATAACCTTCAGACTCAGTTTCTTCAATTCAAATCCGGAATTCTCTTCTTCAATGCTCAATCGTTTTATAGCTGCGTTGATGGAGTCATTCTTCAAAGCCTTCAAAGAGATGTTGGCGATAATGTTATGTAGCCGGATATGCTGCGGATTAAATTTTTCTGGTGTCTCTTTTTCAGATAATACGTCAAATGAAACCTTTCCACGGCGTATTAGCAACGAGTTGATGCGAAGGTTCAGGTTGTTTTCCTTCTGAACCGTATCTTGGGGAGCGAATGCGTCAATCACAAACTGGAAATTCGGTTTGTCATCCGGAGTCTGTTTGTTCAGCTGGATATTGAAGCCGAACAACTGTACGTTACTGATGGATATTTTTCCGTTGAATAGGGGCAGAATGTCAAATTTGGCGGAGAGTCGGGCTATTTTTAGCATCTCTTTCCCCGATTGGTCGTCCAATAGCAAATCGTCAATGATAATGCGGTTCAGCAATCCCATGTTGATGCGTCCGATGGTGAGCTTGCTGTTCAAAATAGAAGTCAGTTCATGGGCGACAAATACGGATATCTGTCGCTGGACGTATGGGATGTTCAGCAACAAGATGGTACTGATGTATAGTCCTAATACAATGCCCAGTACCCAACGTATTGTTTTTTTTAGCTTTCCGATAAGGCGGTCATTTTTTAGATTGAGCCAACAAAAATATGAAATAATACGTTATGAATCGTACTTTTATCACTACTTTTGCAGCGTTTAAACATAAAATAATTTGTAATAAACGGTATGAGTACAATAATTTTGGGAATAGAATCTTCTTGCGATGACACTTCGGCGGCAGTTGTCAAGGATGGTTATCTGCTGTCAAATGTAGTGGCAAGCCAGGTGGTGCATGAAGCGTATGGGGGCGTGGTGCCTGAACTCGCTTCCCGTGCTCATCAGCAAAATATAGTTCCGGTGGTGCATGAAGCGTTGAAACGGGCCGGAGTAGCTAAAGAGGAGTTAAGTGCGGTGGCGTTTACGCGTGGACCGGGCCTGATGGGTTCTTTGTTGGTCGGTGTCTCTTTTGCAAAAGGATTCGCTCGCTCGTTAGGTATTCCGATGATTGATGTCAATCACTTGACTGGACATGTTTTAGCTCATTTTATTAAAGTTGAAGGTGAAGAGAGTACGCAGCCGGAATTTCCTTTTCTTTGCTTGTTGGTTTCCGGCGGAAACTCGCAGATTATTTTGGTAAAAGCTTATAACGACATGGAGATATTGGGGCAGACCATTGACGATGCGGCCGGTGAAGCCATTGATAAATGTTCCAAGGTGATGGGACTGGGCTATCCGGGAGGTCCAATCATTGACAGATTGGCTCGCCAGGGCAATCCGAAAGCTTTCTCTTTCAGCAAGCCGCATATCCCGGGGTTGGATTATAGCTTTAGCGGGTTGAAAACCTCGTTTCTCTATTCATTGCGCGATTGGATGAAGGAAGATCCCGATTTCATCGAACACCACAAGGAAGATTTGGCAGCCTCTTTAGAAACTACAGTCGTTGACATCCTGATGGATAAGTTGCGCAAAGCGGCTAAACAATATAAAATAAAAGAAGTAGCCGTAGCAGGAGGCGTTTCGGCCAACAACGGGCTGCGTAATGCTTTTCGTGAACACGCCACAAAGTATGGTTGGAATATCTTCATTCCGAAATTCAGTTATACCACGGATAATGCTGCGATGATTGCTATTACAGGTTATTTTAAGTATCAGGACAAGGATTTCTGCCCAATGGAGCTTCCGGCTTATTCCCGGGTTACATTAGGCTGATTCATTTGCTTTGGTCAGACAGATATTGAGTGAAGTCATTTTGTAGAATCAGATATGGTTTGCAAGTTTGCTAAGGAGTTACATAATACTGAAAAGGTATGAAACTAGAAGAAGAAATCGGGAAAGTGCTTGAAGCAAAGAAATTGTTCCTTTCCACCGCAGAAAGTTGCACTGGTGGAGGGATTGCCGCTTTGATAACTTCGATTCCGGGCAGTTCGAATTATTTTAAGGGCGGCATCGTGGCATACTCCAATGAGGTGAAGATGTCTTTATTGGATGTATCTGCCGAAACGTTGGAAATGTATGGGGCGGTAAGTCGGGAAACTGTGGCGGAAATGGCAAAAGGTGCGATGAAAAGGCTGAAAACCGATTGTGCAATCGCCACTTCCGGTATTGCGGGCCCTGGAGGAGGGACTCCTGAGAAACCGGTGGGCACGATCTGGATTGCCGTTGCCTATAAAAGCGAAATTGTTACGCTGAAACAGACTGGCGATTTGGGAAGGATAGAAAATGCACAAAAAGCGATTCAAAATGCCCTTTTCCTGCTTTATAATAGCTTGAAATGAGGAAAAAATACTATCGTACAATGAATTATTTTATAAAATACTTGTTTGGTATCAATAAAAGTGCTTACTTTGCGCTCTGTTTGAAATAGGCATAAAAGAAAACTATAAAATTTAGATAGAAATGTCAAAGATTTGTCAAATTACCGGAAAGAAGGCCATGATTGGCAACAATGTTTCGCACTCAAAGAGGAGAACAAAAAGAACCTTTGATTTGAACTTGTTTAACAAAAAGTTCTATTATGTAGAACAGGATTGCTGGATCAGCCTTAGTATTTGCGCTAACGGTTTGCGCATTATTAATAAGAAAGGACTGGATGCTGCTTTGAAGGATGCAGTAGCTAAAGGTTATTGTGATTGGAAAAGCATTAAAGTTATTGGCTAAAAGTAGAGGAGAATACTGATTATGGCAAAGAAAGCAAAAGGTAACAGAGTACAGGTGATTCTGGAATG
>NZ_JAICZW010000007.1 GCF_029057325.1 Bacteroides sp.
GAATATAGAGAAGTGGGTAGTGGAGGAATAGCGGCAAAAACGTGAGTTCGAAAAATTGTCATTCCCTAACTCCCAAAGAACCGTGAAAAGCTTGAAAAGAGCAGTTCTTTCAATACTTCACCACCCTAAACTCACAATTTGACGAACCAATATTTCCTATACCGTCTGTCCCCTCTATGACTCCTACAAATCCCGTATTAACATCCGAACAGAAGAAATCGACTTCCGCTTTTCCCTGTTCGTCAGTGATGATATCCGGTTTCCACAACAGGACATTACGGGCATCCGGTATCGGACTTTGCATATCCAGTTCATCGGGCTGGTAGAACTCACGCTTGCCGTAATAGCCTTTGATACGGAACAGGTTGTTCATGCGGAGGAGTTCTTCTTCGGTATAAAAGATGCCTTGATAAATAATGGTTTGTTGGTCTTCAACTACAAAATACCCATCGCTTCCGATATATTTAAATTTGGCAATCACATAACTTTTTCCTCGAATGGGCGGTACCCGTCCTTTAGCAGGACATTTTCCCAATGGATTATGATGTGCAGTGTAATCAGTTCTATAGTTTATCAAATGTTTACAGGTAGTACACACATAAGGAGCATTTACATCCATCTGCATCAAACTATCCAACCGCCCCATCATCTTATCCCGGAACACCCTTCCTTTCGTCCCTGTCACCATCACTTCCGATAACAAAATACTGCTGTCTTGGCTCACTACAAAGTCATCCATCGCCCATTCATCGGAATATAGCCGGGAAATATCCTGATAAGCCCCGAAAGAGTTACAGCAACGGCGCAAACTATCCGCCTGTACAAAATCACCGTCAAAGAACACTTCCGGTTTATATTCGTCCTTGTCCAACATCGGTTTCACATACACATAGCCGCCTCTCAACGCCTCCATCAATTCTGTCGGTATAGTGAAACGACCTGAAGAGTCCGTCATAAGAAAACGGCTGTCGGCATTCGGACCGGAGACTTGAAGCAACTGGCTGTTGTTTCCCACCTCTTTTTGCTTCTTTCTCTTGCCTACGACTTGCCTGCCTTGTATTTCATCGGATAAGAAAGGCAAGGAAACAGAAGGACTGTCCTTGTCCCATACATACCTGCGCCAACCTTGCGTCAGAAGCAACAAGTCGAGCGCTTGAAGACGGTCTTTGTTCTTTTCATCGAAATAATAGGCAGGATTATGGATCGATGTTCTTCACTACACGTATCTTCTTGGGATATAGAGGTCTGAGCGTATCGTTCAAAAAGGAGTACATTGGTATAGGCATGGATGCGGTAATCTCCCGGATTCAGTTTCTTGTCAATGTAGATATGTCCGTCGGCAATGCCGGCTTGTATCGGATATTTCTCTTGCCAGACGATGCTATCTTGCTTGTTCAGCATCTCCACGAACAAGGTCCGACTCTCATTGGAGAGAGTAAGCGTACTGTCATTCAGCACATACGCCTTGAACCAAAGGTCTTCACCTGTCTCGTAGATGCCTTTGTCGGTTTGCAGATAGAGCATCTCGGCATGACAATCTGCATCCGATACGTCCGTCTTTTCAACCGCAGACAAATTTATCGTCTGTGAATGGATGAAAAAAGGAGATGCCAACCATAATAATACAATAAATACCTTCATTTTGATAAGACCAACTCTCATTTTGATACAGCCTTTTGTTTTGAAAACGGTGGCAAGTTATCAAAAACATGGCATTCTACAAAAAATAAGCAGAGAAAAGGCTCTCCCACTCACCACCCGTAAGGATTTTTCCCACCCTGATAATCCGCCTCACCTTTTCCGGGAAGCATCAAAATCCCGCACAGAACACCTTCTGAGAGGGGGTATATTCAGCATCGTACTGAAGGGTATTCACAACCATACTGAATGAGGTTCAGTACCGTACTGAATGCGCTTCAATACGATACTGAATCGGGAACGGTTACGCAGGATGCCCGGAGAGGTTTGAGTCGGTAAGGATTCTTCAGCAATCGGCAGAAGTTCTCACTTCAAGCTGCCCCCGATAATATCGAGCAACTCGTTTGTAATGGCTTGCTGGCGGCTCTTGTTATACTGCTTCGTCAGGTCCTGAATCAGCTCGTTGGCATTGTCCGTTGCCGTCTGCATGGCGAGCATGCGGGCGGCGTGTTCCGAAGCATTGGAATCCAACAGAACGGTATATATCTTCTGACTCAGCACTTTGGGAAGAAGCTCCGCTATAAGCTCTGCAATGGAAGGCTCCACAATGTAGTCGGTATTGAATTTATGAGCCTTGTCCGGTGCCTCTTCCGTAGCTTCGGACATTTGCCTTAAATCGACCGGAAGAAAACTCTCACGAAGCAACACCTGCGACCCCATCGACTTAAAATGATGATAAACAAGTTCCACATGGTCGATGTCCTTCTTCACGAACTCCTGCATCAGCATGTTTGCCAGCTTATACGCCTCCGTATATGAAGGCTTTTCCGCCATGGCCTGGAAACTGCCTTGCGGTTCATACCCCATCTTCCTGACAGTCTCTTCTATCTTTTTTCCCACGGGATATAGCAAGATATTCTCCTTTCCCAACGATTGGTACTCTTTCAATGTTTGTTCCAGCATCTTCGTGACATTGGAATTGAAAGCGCCACACAACGAACCGTTAGACGAAAACGCCACAACCGCTACCCTCTTCACGGTCCGCTGCTCCGTGTAAGGAGATTTAAACGAGACATTTGTCCGCAAAAAATCGGTCAGTATCTCATTCAGCTTCCGTTGATAAGGCAGCATGTTCTCAATCCGCCCCTGCGCTTTGTGCAATTTGGCAGATGCCACCATCTTCATCGCCGACGTTATCTGGCGTGTACTCTTGACGGAGCTGATTCTATTTTTTACCTCTTTCAGTGAAGCCATATCTGTTTACGATTTACATAAATCTGAAATCTCAAATCATATATTGTTTCGCCACCATCTCCGCCACCTCTTCGATTTTATGGCAAACCTCCTCATCGATGACTCCGGTTTTCAGTACATCGAGCACTTCCGCACGATACTTTCTTTCAAGAGAATCGAGAAGATTGCGTTCAAATTCGCTGACCTTATCCAATGGCACGTTCTTCAGCAGACCGTGGGTACCGCAATACAAAATGGCTATCTGCTTCTCCACAGGCATCGGAGTATATTGGGGCTGCACCAGCAAACGGGTGTTCTTCTGTCCCTTGTCGATGGTCAATGCCGTCACGGGGTCCATATCGCCGCTGAATTTGGTGAAAGCCTCCAACTCGCGATATTGCGCCTGGTCAATCTTCAATGTACCGGCCACCTTCTTCATCGCCTTGATTTGCGCATTACCGCCCACACGGCTCACGGAGATGCCGACATCGATAGCCGGACGGTTGCCCTGATTGAAAAGATTCGTATCAAGGAATATCTGCCCGTCGGTAATGGAAATCACGTTGGTGGGGATATAGGCGGAAACGTCTCCTGCCTGTGTCTCGATGATGGGCAATGCGGTCAGCGAACCGCCGCCTTTGACCTTTCCTTTCAGGCTGTCGGGCAGGTCGTTCATCTCGCGTGCCACCTCTTCCTGGCTGATAATCTTCGCCGCACGCTCCAACAAGCGGGAGTGCAGATAGAAGATATCGCCCGGGTAGGCCTCACGTCCTGACGGACGACGCAGAATCAGCGAGACTTCCCGATAAGCGACCGCCTGCTTGGACAAGTCATCATAGACCACCAACGCATGGCGCCCCGTATCACGAAAATACTCACCGATGGCAGCGCCCGCAAAAGGAGCGTAATACTGCAAAGCGGCAGGGTCGCCCGCCGTGGCAGCCACCACAATGGTGTAACCCATGGCACCGTGCTGACGCAGCGTATTGACGATAGAGGCAACCGTGGAACCTTTCTGACCGATAGCGACATAAATGCAATAAACGGGATCGCCCGCTTCAAAATTGGCACGCTGGTTGATTATGGTGTCAATGGCAATGGCCGTCTTACCGGTCTGACGGTCACCGATAATCAGCTCACGCTGCCCGCGGCCGATGGGTATCATGGCATCCACCGCCTTCAAGCCTGTCTGCAACGGTTGGTTCACCGGCTGACGGAAAATGACTCCCGGAGCCTTACGCTCCAATGGCATTTCACACAGTTCGCCACCAATCAGTCCCTTACCGTCGAGCGGTGCGCCCAACGGGTCTATCACACGCCCAAGCATACTCTCGCCCACCATGATGGAAGCGATATGTTTGGTGCGTTTCACGGTGAAGCCCTCTTTGATTTGGTCCGTAGGTCCCAAAAGCACGGCACCCACATTGTCTTCCTCCAGGTTCATCACAATGGCTTTTATCCCATTGTCGAACTCCAGCAACTCGTTCGCCTCCGCATTGCGCAGCCCGTAGATACGCGCCACACCGTCACTGACTTGCAGCACCGTACCAATCTCGTCTAATTGTACACGGGTGTCAATGCCTTCCAACTGCTTGCGGAGAATATCGGAGACTTCGCTTACTTTTATATTTCCGGACAACATACTTTTTAGTGTTTAGTGATTAGTGTTATACGATTCTTCTATTCTTATCAATGAACTGCCTTTTCACCTTCTTGAGCTGCATAGCGATGCTGGCATCCAGACGGAAGTCATTGATGTCGAAGATGAAGCCGCCCTCGATGGAGGGATCCACCTCGGTTTGCAGTTCCATGCTGGCATGTAATAGAGCGGAGGCACTGTCATGAATGCGTCCGCACACCTCCTGACTGACAGGAACGGCCGTAATCAGTTTTCCTACGCCTATATGCTTGTCCTTACGGTACAAGTCCAGAAAGCTCAGGCAAATATACTGAAGAAAACTTTCACGCCGATTCTTCAGCACCAAACCAATGAAACGCGTAAATTCACGTCCGGCAGGAGCCTCGCCGACGGCGGCTGTACAGATGAGGGTAAATTTCTCATGCGCCGTCAGTATAGGATTCTCCAGGGCCATGCGCAAATCCGGATGCCTTCTGAAGCTACGGTCAAGCATACGAAACTCTTTGTACAAAGCATCCTCAGCCTCTGCACCTATGCTTTTGGCATATTCCAGCAATGCTTTCGCATAACGCATCGAAACGATTCCTATATCCATTTCTACGAATAATTAATTATTTCTACTTGCGGCCAGCACTTCATCCAGCATCCGGTCAATCATTTCCATCTGTTCCTGTTCCGTATCCAGATTCTTGCGGATAATCTTCTCGGCTATATCTACAGACAGAACAGCTACCTGACGGCGGATGTCGCGGATGGCCTCTTCCTTCTCTTGCCGGATTTGCTCCTTCGCTTCGTCCAGTTCTTTCTGCGCGGCAGCTTCCGCCTGTTTACGAGCTTCGGCGATTATCCTGTCACGCTCGTGCATTGCTTCTTGCAGGATGCGTCCTTGCTCCTTGTTGGCGGCAGCCACCAGCGCTTCGCTCTCCTCCTTCAGCTTGGCGAGGCGTTCGCTTGCTTCGCGTGCCACTTCCAAAGAGTGGTCGATGTACGCTTTCCTCTCCTCCACCATCTTGGTGATGACCGGGAAACCATACTTCGCCAGCAACGCAAACACGATACCGAATGAAAGAAGCATCCAGAACAGCAGACCACTATCGGGTAATAACAATGACATAACTCTATTTATTTAAGTCCCGCATATCTCCGATATGCCGTCAGGACACAAGTTAACAAGGCTACAAGGAGAAACGATTCAGATTTCTACCGAAATCCCGCTTGCAAAACAAGCAGGCAGAGGGGCCTTGTACACTTGTTTACCAGTTCACTGAAAGCAAGTTCAAAAACTTGCGAAACTTGAGTATTTACAATTTACGATTCGGTTTATAAGAAGAAAACTAACAGACAGATAACTATCGCCAACAAAGCGACACCTTCAATCAGGGCGGCGGCAATAATCATGTTCATACGAATGTTTCCGGTAGCTTCCGGCTGGCGTGCAATGGCTTCCATTGCCGCGCTACCGATTTTACCAATACCTATAGCTGCACCGATAACAGCCAAACCGGCACCAATAGTTGCACCAACTTTACTAATTCCCACACCTGCAACAGCAGCTTGCAATAATACAGATAGTAACATAACTTTTCGTTTTTAAATGATTTGTTTATTTTTTATTTTCCAATTGAGCAATTCTTATATTCGCTTCCTTCCCTTCGCTTTCTTCGTGGCCGTTCTCCTGAGCCAATCCGATGAATACTGCAGACAGCATGGTGAATACATACGCCTGAATGAAAGCGACAAGCAGTTCCAACGCATTCATAAAGATATTGAAAAGCACAGAAGCAAATGTCAGCGAACCGTTCAAGGCCGGTCCCATGCTTGCCGTGATGAAGATGAGGCACGTCAGTACCAGCATCGCCATGTGTCCCGCCAACATATTGGCGAAAAGACGAATCATCAAAGCAAACGGTTTGGTGAAAATTCCCAACAACTCGATCATGGGCATCATAGGTACAGGCACCTTCAGCCACCATGGAACATCGGGCCAAAAGATATCTTTCCAATAGGCTTTTGTTCCGAAAACATTGACCGCAATGAAAGTGCAAAGTGCCAGAAACATCGTAATGGCAATGTTGCCGGTCACGTTGGCGCCACCCGGGAAGAACGGAACAAGCCCCATCAAATTGTTGATGAAAATAAAGAAGAAGGCGGTCAGTAGATAAGGGGCGAACTTACGATAGTTGGGGCCGATACAACTCTTAATCACATCGTCGTTCACCATCATAACGAACATCTCCATCAAACCTACAAAACCACCCGGAACCGTTGTATGCTGCGGATGCTTGCGATACCAGCGTGCCACTCCCAAAATAAGGACCAACAGCAACACACTATTCATCAATAGCGCCAACGTCACCTTGGTAATGGATATATCGAACGGGCGCACCTCATTTCCGGCCGCATCATGCTCCACCAGTTTACCTTCGTATCGGCTTCCTTCCGAAGCAATGGAGAATCCCTCATAGCTTCCTCCATTTTCTTCCAGACGGGAAGAGAGAAATGCATGCCAACCGGTAGCACTGCTATACAAAATAACAGGCAACGGAATGATGAGGTGGGTATCTCCCCACGATGTAATGTGCCATTCGTACGAATCGCCGATATGTCCGAAAACGATCTCCTTCACATTCACCGTCTCCTGCTCCTCCTTGGCAGAAGCTGTTTGGAGCTCTATGGAGGCGCTGTCGGCGGTTGCCTGAAAATCGGCGGCAGATGCGGTCAGTACCCCTGTCAGCAGCAATCCCGTCACTATGTTACGCAATTTTCTCATTATCATTTTTTCTCTTTCCGATTCATTTCATAACTAACTTTCCACACAAACGGAAACTTTTCCGTCGCTCATCTCTACAAAGCCGCTCTGAATATCCAGCTTTCGCAGCTCGCCTGCCGTCGCGTATGCTATCGTCCCGGCAACCAATGAAGAGACTATCGGCGCATGATGCGGCAATATGGTGAAAGCCCCCATCGCACCGGGCAACGTTATGCTCTCCACCTCACCGCTAAAAATTTCTCCTTCCGGTGACAAGATGCTCAAGTACAATCCGTTCTTCATTTTTTTTACTCTTTTGATAACCTACTTTTTAGCTTGTTCCAGCAGCTTCTCTCCCTTGGCAATGGCTTCTTCAATGGTTCCCACATTGAGAAAAGCCGGTTCGGGCAGATAGTCCACCTCACCGTCAAGAATCATCTTGAAGCCTTTGATGGTATCTTCTATGGAAACCATTGTTCCGGGAACACCCGTGAACTGTTCGGCAACAGCGAACGGCTGCGACAAGAAACGCTGCACACGGCGTGCACGGTTCACCAAAGTACGGTCGGCCTCCGACAATTCTTCCATACCGAGAATGGAAATAATATCCTGCAATTCCTTATTACGCTGAAGAATCTGCTTCACGCGCTGTGCCACCTCATAATGCTCACGGCCTACAATGTTAGGGTCAAGAATGCGCGAAGTGGACTCCAACGGGTCAACGGCAGGATAAATGCCCAATTCCGTAATTTTACGGCTCAACACCGTAGTAGCGTCCAGATGCGTAAAGGTAGTGGCAGGTGCAGGGTCTGTCAAGTCGTCGGCAGGCACATACACCGCCTGTACGGAGGTGATGGAGCCGTTCCGGGTGGAAGTGATGCGTTCCTGCATGGCACCCATTTCTGTTGCAAGCGTCGGCTGGTAACCCACGGCCGAAGGCATACGTCCCAGCAATGCCGAAACCTCCGACCCTGCCTGCGTAAAACGGAAGATATTGTCAATGAAGAAGAGGATATCGCGTGGACCATCCTTCTCCGCGCCCATATCACGGAATGACTCAGCCACCGTCAGGCCGGACAACGCTACAGACTGACGTGCTCCAGGAGGTTCGTTCATCTGACCGAATATCAGAGAAACCTGCGACTTTGCCACTTCATCATAATCTATTTTGGACAAATCCCAGTGGCCTTCCTCCATACTTTTCTTGAATTCCTCGCCATAACGGATGACTCCGGACTCAATCATTTCCCGCAGCAGGTCGTTACCCTCACGGGTACGTTCACCCACTCCGGCAAATACAGAGAAGCCATGTTGCTTCTTGGCAATGTTATTGATAAGTTCTTGGATAAGCACCGTCTTTCCTACGCCGGCACCACCGAACAACCCAATCTTACCTCCTTTGCTGTATGGTTCCAACAGGTCAATCACCTTGATACCCGTGAAAAGTACCTCTTGCACAGTGGTCAGTTCTTCGAACTTGGGCGGTTCGCGGTGGATGGGATAGGCATCCGTATGGTCCAATTCCCTCATACCGTCAATGGAATCTCCCACCACATTCATCAAACGTCCCTTAATCTGTTCACCGATAGGCATCGAGATAGGACCGCCCAGAGCATGTACCTTCATCCCCCTTCGCAAGCCGTCCGTACTGTCCATTGCCACGGTACGCACCGTGGTTTCACCAATATGCTGCTGCACCTCCACAATCAGTCTTTTCCCGTTCGTTCTTTTAATCTCCAACGCATCGTGAATGCGCGGCAGCATTAATTCCGCGTCTGTTCCTTCAAAATAAACGTCAACCACAGGTCCGATTACCTGTGAAATATGTCCGATAATCTGTGACATAAGCAATCTTTTTACTCTGTTTTTCTTTATTGTTTTTCTATTTCAGATCACAATCTAATACCCTGTATTCATCATTTAAGATGATGTAAAGAAACAAATAATAAGCTGTATTTGTTCTCCGCAATAATATTTTTTAAACGAAAATGCACTTTTGAACGCTTTATGCTACAATCAGAACAATGCTTCAAGACAGTGATGAAACAAGACTTATAATCGAGTAGGAGGAACGGGATTAATTCCCGTTCCGACCTCTCACACCACCGTACGTGCCGTTCGGCATACGGCG
>NZ_JAICZW010000070.1 GCF_029057325.1 Bacteroides sp.
CAGTTGGTAGAGCATAACCTTGCCAAGGTTAGGGTCGCGAGTTCGAGTCTCGTTTTCCGCTCTTATCACGCTTTTTTTACTTTTTTCATATTAATTTTTCAATAATTTATTTTGTTTGAGATTTTAGTAACTGAAAAAATCCCGCAAGACTTGAAGAAGCTTGCGGGATTTTTTTTTGTGGTTCGAATCATTGTTCCTTTTTCAAAGAGAATCCTAACATCATTCCGTCGTAGCTGTTGGCAAGCGAACCGATGGTCTGCAGGGTGGTGTTGCTGCTCTTGCTGGAAAGGAAGGTGATTAGTTTCAGTAATTTGTCGGAGTCGAACAGCAGGTCCATATTGGAAGAGGTGGTGTTGACCTTTGCGTTCATAGCTATCAGCTTTATGAACTTCAAGTTGACCTTTTGAGTGGATGAATCGTAGGAGTAAGTTCCTTTCAGATTTTTCTTTCCTATATTGACATTGAAAGTGCTGTCGGCTGCAAAAGCAAATGACATCTGTCCGGCCTTGATTCCTGCCTTTTCCAGTTGTTCGTTCAGTTTCTTTTCGGCTGCGGTGGCGGCAACGACTCCTCCGGCTTTTTGTAGAAGATTGTCTGATTTGAATTCAATGGCGGCACCGGTGTACGACCAGGAGCCGGTCATGTCTATAGATGTCTTGCCCGATATGGCATTTACTGCCTTTTCGATGTTCTCTTTGTTGAATAGGTCCTTAAGTGATTGCGCATGGCTGTTGGTGGTGGCTAACAACAGAGAGGCAACCAGCAGTTGCCGGAAAAATAATCTTTTCATTGTTTTTGTATGATTTATTGTTTAGTATTTATCGTTTTGTTGATACTTCCTATATAGTTGAGCAGTTCTTCTTTTCCTTGTCGGTTTTCGGAAGAGGTGATGAAGTAGGGGGGGAGTTCTTCCCATTGTTCTTGTAATTGCTTCAGATACAGATTAATATTGGTATTCAGTTTTCCACCTTTCAACTTGTCGGCTTTGGTGAAGACGATGGCGAAAGGGATGCCGTTCTCGCCCAGCCATTCGATGAATTCCAAGTCGATGGGTTGTGGCGCCAGTCTGCTGTCTATCAGGACGAAGAGGTTTGTCATCTGTTCGCGTTGAAGTATGTAGCTTTCGATGATACGTTTAATCTGCACCTGTCCTTTCTGTCCCCGTTTGGCATAGCCATATCCCGGCAGGTCCACAATATACCAGCTTTTGTTGATGAGGAAGTGATTGATGAGCATGGTTTTTCCCGGTGTGGCAGAAGTCATGGCGAGCCCTTTCCGTCCGGTGAGCATATTGATAAGACTGGATTTTCCCACATTGGAACGTCCGATGAAGGCATATTCGGGAAATGTGCCTGCGGGGCACTTCCGTACATCGGTGTTACTGATGACGAATTCAGCGTTTGTAATCTCCATTTTGCTTTGTTTTTTATTTTACGTGGGGCAAAGATAGTGTAAACTTGTGAAATAAGTGCTACCTTTGCCACACATAGGAGAATTTTGAGTATGAATGGACAATTTCCCTCGATATTATTGGAGAGAGCGGTCAATGAATTTGCCAAGTTGCCCGGAGTGGGGCGTAAGACAGCGATGAGACTGGTGCTTCATTTGCTTCGTCAAGATACGGCGGTGGTAGATGCGTTTGGCAATGCTATTGTCACGCTGAAACATGAGGTAAAGTATTGTAAGGTATGTCACAATATCTCTGACACGGAGACTTGTGGCATCTGTGCCAATCCGCAACGTGATTCTTCCGTGGTTTGCGTGGTGGAGAATATCCGGGATGTGATGGCGGTGGAAGCTACGCAGCAATTTCGCGGTCTGTATCATGTGCTGGGTGGGGTGATTTCGCCGATGGATGGTATCGGTCCCGGCGATTTGCAGATAGAAAGTCTGGTCAAACGGGTGGCTGACGGCGGCATCAATGAGGTTATCCTTGCCCTGAGTACCACGATGGAAGGAGATACGACGAATTTCTACATTTATCGCAAACTGGAAAAGATGGGGGTGAAGCTTTCTGTCATTGCCCGTGGCATTTCGGTGGGCGATGAGTTGGAATATGCCGATGAAGTGACGTTGGGCCGCAGCATCGTCAACCGTATTCCATTTTCGGGGACAACCTGATTGATGGTTAAAACAATTGTTTGGAAATTTTTCAATTCTTATTTTTTTCAATAACTGAATGGAAGAACAAATAAAGAAAACCGCAGCACGTGCCAAAAGCGCTTTTGCTTGTTTTTGGGTACTTCCTATCCTGCTTGTCCTATTCGGGGAAGTCGAAGGCGATTGGGTAGGGATGTATGCGGGCGATGCACGTGTCACTTATATGGCGGAGACAATCACCATATTGTTGACCGCATGTTGTGTCCCCGTCTCCTTGAAACTTTTTTCATGGATGCTGACTCGAAAAATAGATGTTGTAACACTTCCCCGGGCTCTCCGCCTTTATAGACTATGGGGAAACGTCCGGTTGGTGTTGCTTGCCATGCCGGTGTTGGTGGGGCTGCTCACCTATTATATGGTATTGGGCAGTACGGGTATATTGTGTGCGTTGATTGCGCTCACGGCTTCTCTGTTCTGTCTGCCCGGTGAGGAACGTTTGCGAAGAGAATTGCGTATCGATAAAGAAGAAATTTAATTCATAGCCAGTATGGGTAAATCTTATTTTTGCGGTGAACGGGTGCGTCTCCGTGCCATGGAGCCGGAAGATTTGGAAGTGATGTATGCCATGGAGAATGACCCTCAGTCATGGGAAGTGAGTAATTTCACCGTACCTTATTCTAAGTTTGTTCTGAAACAGTACATCGAACATTCCGAATGCGATATGTTTGCCGACCGGCAACTTCGTATGATGGTGGTGCGGCTGGAAGATGATGTGGTGGTGGGAACCATCGATATGATAGATTTTGTTCCGATGCACGGCCGGGGGGAAGTGGGCATTGCGGTGCGGAAAGAGTATCAAGGCAACGGCTATGCGAAAGAGGCGTTGAACTTGCTGTGCGACTATGCCTTCGGCTTTTTATATTTGAAACAACTGATAGCTCATGTCACCGTGGACAATGAGGCCAGCATACGCCTTTTTGAATCGTGCGGATTTGTGCGGTGCGGATTGTTGAGAGAGTGGTGGCGCGTAGAAGGTTGCTACAAGGATGTGGTGCTGTTGCAGTGTCTTCGTGAAGCCCGTTAGTTGAAATGAAAATAGTAAACAGACCGTTGCTTTGAGAAGAACATCGGGTAGAAAAGAGAATGCCGATATCCGTTTGGAAAGAGATATCGGTATTCGTTTATGAAGAGAATCTATCTTAAAAAAATAGCTGCTTATTGTCTGAGAGGATGGTTTTCGGCAAAGATTGCCATCCGTTCGTCCAATTGGGCATACTGGTGGTCTTTGATGAAAGAGGTGCAAGCACGTAATCCCTCCTGATGACTTCCAGTGGTCGCCAACGAGATGGCGCTTACACCATAATACATCAATTCTTTGGCCAGTTCGCCGCTGCTCATGCCCGGATAGCCGATGGTGAAGTAGAAACCGTTGGCAACAGGGTTGCCTAAATCGTTGTCATATACCAAATGAAATCCGTGACGCAGGAAAATCTCTTTCAGACGGCGGGCGCGTTCACCATAGACCTTCACTTCGCCGAGGAAGTTGTATTTTCCTTCATTGGCAGCCTTGAACATGGCGGCAAGGGCATATTGTGCGGAGTGGCTGGTGCCTGAAGAGAGGGCGTAGAGCACGCGATGAATGAATACCGTTCCGAAAGTGCCGCCTCCATACCGTTTGGTCAGTCCGGGATAGGCACGATGATAGAGCTTGTCCGAAATGCAGCTTACGCCGATGCGCTGTCCGGCATAGCTGAATGCTTTGGAGCCGGAGATTAGCAGTACATAGTGGTCAGTATAGCGTGCTACGGTCGGTTGGTAAGGAGGCTGGAACGGTTCGCTCAGGTTTTGGCGAAAATCCATGGCAAAATAGGCGAGGTCTTCCAAAACGATGACATCGTATTGGGTGGCCAGTTCGCCAATGATGCGCAACTCTTCTTCTTTCAGGCAAATCCAACTGGGGTTGTTGGGGTTTGAATAGATGATGGCGGAGATATTTCCTTGCCGGAGGTAGCTTTCCAGTTTTTCCCTCAGTTTGTCCCCACGGTAGTTATAGACATCGAACGTCTCGTATTTTTGCCCCATCACCACCAGCTGTTGTTTCTGTACCGGGAAACCGGGATCGATGAAAAGGATGGTGTCTCTCTTTTCATCACATTGGCTGCACGTGAGGAACGAGGCAAACGTTCCCTGCATGGAACCGGTGACCGGTACACAACCTTCGGGTGCTACATCCACGTTGATAAATGCTTTGATGAAACGTGAAGCTTCCTCTTTCAGGGCAGGCATTCCGTTAATGTCGGGATAGAGACTGGCTAGTCCGTTTTGCAGGGCTTCCACTTCGGCCTTCACACCGATGGCAGACGGAGGGAGTCCGGGTACGCCCATTTCCATCTTGATAAATTCCACACCTGATGCGGCTTCCGCATTGGCGGCAATGGCTTTTACCTCACGAATCGTTGCTTTGGCAAAGTCCGTGATATGAAAATCTTCGATAGTTTTGTCTATCAGTTTACGTTCAATAGGAGTATTTTTCATGACTGCAAAATTAATTTAGTTCTGCAAAGGTAGTATAAATCTCTTATAATCAATTGATGTGAAAAAAAGATGATTTTTTTTCGTTCAAGCTATTGCAGATATCAAAAAAATGCCTACCTTTGCAACCGCAATCGAGAGAGATAGCAACAATACTTGAAAGAATGGTGCGTTAGTTCAGTTGGTTAGAATACATGCCTGTCACGCATGGGGTCACGGGTTCGAGTCCCGTACGCACCGCAAGAGAAAGCGACATTAGTCGCTTTCTCTTTTTTTATATGTCAATGGCTAAGTCCGTTTATCCAGATGTTGCTGATAAAAACCTTAGGACCCGCTCTTTGCTCTCACGCGCCTCTTTTTCTATACCTTATTATATCAAAGCCACACCTCGGTACTTATGAGGTGTGGCATCCGAAACAATACTTACGCAACGCATTGTTGCGACCCTTTTATTTCACCTCTTCCAGATAGAGGACACGGCTGGAATAGTCGTTCTGCTTGTGATAGTCCACTTGGTGATTGTAGGGAATCTCCAGGCCGTTTGCCATCAGATAGGCACCGCTGAAAGATTTGTTTTCAAAGTTCAAAGGCCTGTTGTCAATGCGGTTTAGCTCATGTACCTTGTATTGCTTGTTGGGGCAGAGTCCGGCCATCTTTATGCGCGGCAGGTGTTGGTTGCAGAAGTGTTCGGTCTTCCACCAGTAGAACACGGCTTTGTCTTTCTCCGGTGCGACGTACATCAGCGAGGCTGCGCCTTGCTTGTCGTATGGCGACAGCAGGCGGTAGATGTCGCCTTGCTGCACGATGGGGCGGATGGTCTTGTATTCGGCAATGGCATTCTTGCAGAGGGCTTTCTCTCCGTCCGTCATGTTCTTAGGCTGGATTTCCATACCCAAACGGCCGCTCATCGCCACGTCAATGCGGTATTTCAAGGGGATGGTGCGGAATGTCTGATGGTTTGGGGCGGCGCTGATGTGCGAAGCCATCGCTACGGCAGGGAAGAAATAGGAGGTACCCCATTGCATGTAAACCCGTTGGAGGGCATCGGTGTTGTCGCTCACCCAAAACTCGTCGAAGTAGGGCAGGAGGCCGTAGTTGGCACGTCCACCACCACTGGCGCAGGCCTGAATGGTGAGGTCGGGATATTTGGCGCGGATGCGTTGGCACACCTTCTCGAATCCGCGATGGAATTCGATGTACAAGTGGCTCTGGTTATCGCTTGTCAGGTATTGCGAACCGTGGTTCATGATGGACATGTTGGCATCCCACTTGATATAGTCTATTTCGGGATAAGAGGTCATCAGCTTATCTACTATGTCGAAGATGAAGTCCTGTACGGCGGGATTGGCAAGGTCGAGTACCACTTGCGTGCCGCCACGTCCCAGGACGAGGTCGCGTTCGGGAGCCTTGATGACCCATTCGGGATGCCGTTCATACAGCTCGCTGGTCGTGTTTGCCATTTCTGGTTCAATCCAGATGCCAAACTTGATGCCGTGCTTCTTGGCATCGGACAGCAGGCCTTCGATGCCGTTTGGTAACTTGTTTTGGTCCACCACCCAGTCGCCCAAAGAGGAGTTGTCCGTCTTGCGGGGATATTTGTCGCCAAACCAGCCGTCGTCCATTACAAATAGTTCGCCGCCCATCGAGGCAATGTCTGCCATCATCTGGTCCATGCCTTCTTGGTTGATGTCGAAGTAAACGCCTTCCCAGCTGTTCAGCAGAATC
Organism: Bacteroides sp.; assembly: GCF_029057325.1. GTDB lineage: Bacteria > Bacteroidota > Bacteroidia > Bacteroidales > Bacteroidaceae > Bacteroides. The sequence continues at coordinate 6,358 of NZ_JAICZW010000070.1, forward strand.
TTGCGGAGCGTGGTGCCGTGCGCCAGCTTGTGCAGGCGTGCCCAGCGGTGGAAGTTGCGGCTGCTTCCGCTCAACCCTTCGCGGCTGTAAGTCAGTGCAAGTTCCGGGGTGCGGAACACTTCGTCTTTCTTCAGGCTGTAGGTGGAATTTTCCTCGTTGATTCCTGCAAAGAAGTGGTGGTATTCGTCGTCGTGGGTCTCAATGCGGAGTTTGTAGTTTCCGCTGTAGCAGAGGGCGGCGCCAATCACGTTGCCTGCATTCTCCTGCGGTCTGCCGTCCAGCGAGAACATCACTTCGGCATGCGCTGTGTGCGAGTTGCGGACACCATCTTTGTTCTTGATGATTTTCATTCCCGGTGTCAAAGGTTCTTGTGAGAGCCGCCCCTCGTTTGCCCACGTGCCGTAGAGGTGGGAGAGCCATACGTCGCCCCGACGGATGGGCAGGTAGGCGGAAGCGAACTGGTTGAGCACTACGGGCTTTTTCTCCTGATGGGAGATTTCTGTCCATGTCTCGATGATATCGGCGTCCTGCCATGCTTTGTAGCAGACGTTTACAAAGAAGGGATATACCTTGTCTTTCAGTGTAATCACGGCCTTCACGGCATCGGCCTCTTCGGTGGTGGTCACTTTCATCACTTCCAGTTGCAGCGTCATGTTGCCATCGGCGTGCTTCACGGCAAGTGCTGTTTCCGTAGGGCAATTCATTCCGTATTCAGGATAAGCCTCGTGCTTTGTTTGCACGGTTTCCAGATTTTGCAGGTCTGTTTCGGAGAGTTTGTTGCCGTAATATACATATTCCAGTTTTCCACCCTCCGGCGCGGCGAGCACCATCAAGGTGTTCGGGGTGGACAGACATACGTTTTGGGCGAACACGGCACCTGTCAGCAGCCACATTCCCATGAAAAGGTTCATTCGTTTTTTGAAATTCATGTTTTCCTTGATTTTAGATGATTCTTTTTCTGCTGCAAAAATAGGCGTTTTTGACGGGACAGAGTGATACTATTTTATCTTATTGTAGGATTTTTCTCTGCATTTGTTTGATGTGGCGCAAGCGGTGATAAGGTTTTCGGTTCCTTTATTGTGTACTTGCTCTTTTTTTTCTACCTTGCCGCCATTCAAACCAAAACATGTAAGGATGGAAGAAAAATGGAACGGAACGGCCGAAGCAGCAGGCCGGAGAGAGCGTTGGTGGAGAACGGCGGCGGATCTGGTCGCGTTTATGGTACTGTTTGGCGTATTGATGGTATTGGTGGGCATGCCTGTCATCGCATTAGGCTTTGGGAACGAAATGCGGGAGATTGTTCCGGGCAGTGTGCCTATTCCGCTGATGATGGCGCAAGAGGTCCTGATGCTGGTCTGCACCCTGTTGGCGGTGTGGATATTGTTGCGGTTCGGTATGCCTTTTACCGGATTGGGGCTTTCGTTGAAAGGGCGGGGGAAGGACTGGATTGCCGGAACGCTCTTTGCCATTGTGCTCTACCTGTTCGGTTTTGGGCTTTCTCTGTTATTGGGTGTGGTGGAGGTCACAGACGTTTCGTTCGATGCTTCTTCGTTGTTGATGAGCCTTCTGCTTTTTCTGTTGGTAGGTGTTGCGGAAGAGACGATGATGCGTGGCTTTGTGTTAGGTCGTCTATTGGATGGCGGTGTCAATCGGTTTGTGGCGTTGTTTATCTCTTCTACTTCGTTTTCTTTGATGCACTTCTTCAATCCGAATTTTGAGTTCTTGCCCTTCCTGAATATCCTTTTGGCAGGCGTGCTGTTGGGAGCTTCCTATATCTATACCCGCAATCTCTGTTTCCCTGTGGCTTTGCATTGGTTCTGGAATTGGCTGCAAGGTCCTGTGCTGGGGTATGAGGTGAGTGGCAATCGGTTCGGCGACACGCTCCTTACGCTTCGCCTTTCGGACGCGCACTTGATGAACGGCGGAAGTTTCGGCTTTGAGGGTTCTCTTCTTTGCACCTTTCTGCTGATAATCGGTTCGGGGCTTATCATCGGGCATTATGAAAGGAAGATCCGTCGTTTCCCATAAAGTTGCCTGTAAATGCGTGGCATTTCAGGTTTAATCTTCTCGTTTGTGCGATATGTCATCGTTTTTAGCTACATTTGCAGCACGAATTTGTAAATTGAATGCACTTTGGACTGGATTAATAGTTTGTTTGTCGAACACTCCGCTTTGCAGGCGGTGGTGGTACTCTCGCTGATTTCCGCTGTAGGACTTGGATTGGGAAAGATAAGTTTCTGGGGCATCTCGTTGGGGGTGACGTTTGTGTTTTTTGCCGGTATCGTGGCGGGACATCTGGGGCTTTCTATAGACCCGCAGATGCTGAATTATGCGGAAAGTTTTGGATTGGTAGTGTTTGTTTACGCCTTGGGCTTGCAAGTGGGACCGGGATTTTTCAGTTCTTTCCGGAAAGGGGGGATGCGGTTGAACATGCTGGCGATAGGGGTGTTGCTCATCGGCACGATGATGACGGTGCTGGGCAGTTTCTGCCTGAACGTGCCGTTGCCCGATATGGTAGGCATTCTGTGCGGTGCCACGACCAATACACCTGCCTTGGGAGCGGCGCAGCAGACGTTGAAACAGATGGGGCTGGAGACGAGCACTCCGGCACTGGGCTGTGCGGTGACCTACCCACTGGGAGTGGTCGGTGTCATTCTGGCCATACTTGTCATCCGCAAGGCGCTGACAACGAAGGAAGACTTGTTGCAGAAAGACAAAGAGGATGTGAACAAGCCCTATATCGTGGCTTTTCAGGTGCACAACCCGGCAGTTTTTGACAAGAGTATCAAGGAGATAGGGGCTTTGAACAACTATCCGAAGTTTGTGATTTCCCGTTTGTGGCGGGATGGCAATGTGAGCATCCCCACTTCAGAAAAAATTATCCGGGAGGGCGACCGCCTGCTGGTGGTTACGTCCGAACAGAATGTTCCGATGCTGACCGTGCTTTTTGGTGAGCAGGAACATACCGACTGGAACAAGGAGGATATCGACTGGAATGCCATCGACAGCCAGCTGATTTCGCAGCGCATCGTGGTGACACGTCCGGAACTGAACGGAAAGAAGCTGGGTTCGCTGCATCTGCGCAACCATTTCGGCATCAATATCAGCCGGGTCTATCGGAGCGGCGTGCAGCTGCTGGCCACGGCTGAGCTGACGTTGCAGCTGGGCGACCGCCTGACCGTGGTGGGTGAGGCCGCCGCCATACATAATGTGGAGAAGGTATTGGGCAATGCCATCAAGAGTCTGAAAGAACCGAATCTGGTGGCAGTGTTTGTCGGCATCGTCATCGGTCTTGCTTTGGGTGCCATTCCTATCTCCATACCGGGTGTCAGTGCTCCCGTGCGGCTGGGGCTGGCAGGCGGGCCTATCATTGTGGGCATTCTTATCGGCACATTCGGCCCTCGGATGCACATGGTGACTTACGTGACCCGCAGCGCGAACCTGATGCTTCGTGCGTTGGGGCTGGCGCTCTATCTGGCGTGTCTGGGATTGGATGCCGGCGCACACTTCTTCGAGACCGTCTTTCGTCCGGAAGGGGCGTTATGGGTGGGTATCGGTTTTGTGTTGACCATCGTTCCGGTGCTGATTATGGGCGTTGTCTCCTTCAAGTGGCTGAAAGTGGACTTCGGCACCACGACAGGAATGTTGTGTGGAAGCATGGCAAACCCGATGGCGCTGAACTATGCCAACGACACCATTCCCGGTGACAATCCGTCTGTAGCATACGCCACGGTCTATCCGTTGTGTATGTTCCTCCGGGTCATCATCGCGCAAGTGTTGCTGATGTTCTTTATCTGTTGAGAATTGAAAAATTGAAAAATAATTGATGGATGATAAATCTGAAATCATAAATCTAAAATCATCATGGGAACTATAACTCAGGAAAGTATTGTGGATGACTTGCGCTATTTACAATTGTTGTCGCGCACATTTCCTACCATTGCCGATGCCAGCACGGAAATCATCAATCTGGAAGCAATTTTGAACCTGCCGAAAGGAACCGAACACTTTCTGACGGATATTCACGGCGAGTATGAGGCGTTTCAGCATGTTCTGAAGAATGCGTCGGGTGCCGTGAAGCGCAAGGTGAACGAAATCTTCGGCCACACGTTGCGCGAGGCGGAGAAGAAAGAGCTTTGTACGCTGATTTATTATCCCGAAGAGAAACTGCAACTCATCAAGGAGCGTGAAACGGATTTGGACGACTGGTATCAGATTACGTTGAACCAGTTGGTGAAGGTCTGCCAGAACGTCTCTTCCAAATATACGCG
>NZ_JAICZW010000071.1 GCF_029057325.1 Bacteroides sp.
GATACGAGACTGTCTCGTATGCCGACGGGAACGCCCGCGAATACACATCCGTTACGAAAGCGCGCACGTTGCCGGGAACTTTCCAGAAAGTCTCTTGCGGCAACTTGTCTTTGGGCTGCGCATCAAGTATATCATCACATGAACAGAGCGTGCATCCTATCAAGAAGATTATGAACAAGAATTTATTTTTCATGATTTCAATGGTTTAAAATGTAATATTAGCGCCTATACTATATACTCTCGAATTGGGGAATGCGGTGGGATTGGTTCCGCTCTCAGGGTCAAAAATCCGATAGCTCGTAATTGTGAACAGGTTCTGTCCCGCAAGGTAGATTCTTGCCTTTTCCACCGGAATCTTCGGACCGAACTTAAAGGTATAACCCACCTGCAAGTTCTTCAGACGGATGTATGAACCGTCTTGTACCCAATGTGACATATTGTCGTAATTCAGGCTGTTGGTGGTTGTCAGGCGCGGGAAGTATTTTCCACTCTTGGGGTTGGCTGGGTCAAAGGAGTCGTAATAATGCTCTCTCATGGCCGTTTTGGCATTTAACGCTTCAATCACGTCGCCCGGAAGGAATCCATCCACCTTTCCTACCCCTTGGAACAGTGCCGAGAAGTCGATGGCCTTGTAGTTGAATCCAAGGTTCAGGCTGAACGTGAAACGAGGAATCTGGTTGCCGATGATGGTCTTGTCATTTTCGTTTATCTTGCCGTCTTTGTTCAGGTCTTCAATAATGATGTCTCCCAAAGAGAAGTAAGGGTTGTATGTCAGCATCACCTCTTTGTACTTCTCATATTTCTCTTGCGTGTCGGCGAGGCCCAATGTCTTCCAGCCGAACAAGGCGTCGATGGGCTCTCCCTCGATACGGGCGGTCAGATTGGAGGTCGGTGATTTATATCCGTTCAAGTCAAGGATTTTGTTCTTCACGTCCGACAGCATAAAGCCGATGTTGTATTGGAAATCGTTTATCTTGTCTTGCCAGTTGACGGTAAGTTCCCATCCACGGTTTCTGACCTTGCCGGCATTGGAGATGGGAGGCGTGATGCCCAACAGGCTGGGGGCTTCCAGGCTTAACAGGATATTGTCTGTGTCGCGGGTGTACCAGTCGAATGTAAATCCCAATCTGTTGTTCAGCGTATTCACATCAACACCGAAGTTGAGGTTCGTGCTCGTTTCCCATGTGATGTCTTTATTCCCCATGATGCTCTCTGTCATCAAGGTTTGCGTAATGCCATCGAACATATAGAAGCGGGAGGAGATGCCGTAAGTGGACATACTCAGGTAGTTGCTGATACTCTGGTTGCCCAGTTTACCCCAGGAGGCGCGTAATTTCAGATTCTGGATTTTGTCCTGAACCGGTGCGAAGAAACTTTCTTCAGAGATTCTCCACGCGGCGGAGAATGAGGGGAACGTGCCCCAACGATGTCCTTTGGCAAACTTGGAAGAACCGTCGTGACGGATATTCGCTTCAAACAAGTAGCGGTCTTTGTACGAATAGTTGATTCTGCCGAAGGCCGAAACCAACGCGTTGTATGTCTTGTTGCCGCTTGCAGCCGCTGTAGAAGCGTCTCCCGGATCCAATACTTCGAAATCATCGGTCGGGAAGTCCTTGCGGGATGCCGCGGTCGTATTGTACCTGAACTGCTCGCGTGATGTACCCACTAACACATTGATATCATGGTTGCCAAAGCGTTTCATATAGTTGGCGGTGGCGCTCAATGTCAGGTTTCGGTTCCGATACCAGGTATCTGTCTTTTGATTGCGTGCGATAAACACATTCTCCGCTTGTCCGGCAGGTTCAAATGCGTCATAGATGACTCTCTTCTCGAACTTGTCCACATAGGATATCTTTGTCTCGTATCCTAATGTCCCTTTCAGCTGCAATGAGTTTTTGAACAGTTTGATTTCGGGCGAGAAGAGCAGTGACAATTTATCCGTCTCATATTTCTGATACCCATACTCGTCGGTGGTCATTCGTACCGGATTCTTAGGAGTGGAGTGGAAAGACCAGGTTCCATCCGAATACTTCACAGGCATGTTGGGGAATGAGCGGGGAGCATAATAGTAGGCATACGTCAGTCCCGGGCTCTGCTTGCTTACGTCGTTGATATAGGCGATGTTGGACTGGATAGTCAACCAATCCGCCAGATTGGCGGTTGTGTTCAGGCGGATGTTGTAACGTTCGTAAGATGACTCGATGACACCTTCCTGCTTCGCCCAACCTACGGTACCTACATATTGTATGCGGTCGCTACCGCCGGTGATGGACAAGTCGTGTGTCTGTTGCGGAGCAGTCTTCAGCAGTTCGTTGAACCAGTCTGTGTTCGCTTCGTTGTGGTCAGGGTTGCCTGTACCGTTTTTCATGCGGTCGATTTTCTCTTGCGGGAACAGCAGTGTGGTTCCGTCAGACAAAGCCTTGCCATCTGCCGCCATGGCGCGGTTGTAAAGTTCGGCATATTGCCAGCCTGTGGTCAGGTGCGGGTGGCGCGTAGCCTGTTGCCAGCCGAAGTTTCCATTATAATTCACGTGTATTTGGCCTGCCTTCCCTTTTTTGGTGGTAATCAGGATTACACCGTTGGCGGCACGTGAACCGTAGATGGCGGCCGAAGCGGCATCTTTCAATACAGAGATGCTCTCAATGTCATTAGGCAATACATCGGCGATGTTCATTGACATGCCATCCACCAATACCAGCGGGCCGGCATCCTGCCATGTGCCGACACCACGCACCGTAATCGAAGGATTGCTGGTACCCGGTTGACCGGAAGACTTCACTACCGTAAGCCCCGGCGCCAAACCTGCCAATGCATCCTTCATAGACACTACGGGCTGACGTTCCAGCTTTTCACTCTTGATGGAAGATACCGATCCCGTAAGGTTCACCTTCTTCTGTGTGCCATATCCCACAACGACTACTTCTTCCAGCGTCTTGCTGTCCTCTTTCAGCACGATGCTCAGATGCCTCAAGTTGCTGACCTTTACTTCTTGAGAAACATAGCCGATGTAGGTGAACTGCAATACCGATCCTATCGGAGTTTCCAGCGCGAAACGTCCGTCTATATCTGTAATGACACCTATTGATTCGTTTTTGATTTTTACATTGGCACCGATAATCGGTTCGCCATTCACGTCCGTCACCACACCGGTTATCTTATTGGCTTGTTGAACGGCTTGCGGCGCATTCACCTTGCCCATCAACATAATGTTCTTGCCTTCCATGGCATAGTAGGTTCCTGTTCCTTCAAACATCTCTTTCAGCACTTCGGCCACGGGAGTATTCTGCGCATTCACTTTCACGCTGCGCTTCATGTTCACTTCGCTTTCATCGTAAACGAAGAGATAGTCCGTCTGTCTTTCTATTTCATGGATTACTTTGCCAACTGTCATGTTGTTGGACGTCATCGTCACTTTCATGGTCTGTGAATAGGATGAGTTAGTGGCAAAAAGAGTTCCAGCAAAAGCAAACAAGGCTAAAACTGTGTTTCTCATAAGTCGGAAAAAACGTTTAATTTCTACAATAGATTCTTGATACAAATTATTTTTCATATATTTGCATTGCTTTATTCTAGGTTTTTATTAAAAATTACTTGGAAAAAAAGTCAATGGTAGTTGACTGTTTGTAGAAGGGATGGCGTTGGTAGCGCCATCCTTTTTTTGTTGGAATCCGTTCTTTATTTCATAGGCAGTTCTTGTTTTAAGGTTAATGTATGGTTATCACATTGGTCTCGTCATCTTTTGTATAGGTGAACTTGTTCCGCAGCCTCAACACTTTCAATACATGCTCCACGCCGTCGCTGGTACGGAACTTACCTGTATAGCGGTTCTTCAGTATCCGGTCGTTTTTCACGTCGATGTTCACTCCAAAGTAGAGTTCCAGCTTTTTGAACATGTCGCCCACGGTGATATTGTTGAAGCAAATCAGGCCTTCGCGCCACAAGAAGTGGTTCGGATTTTCTATTCCGCCTTTCACTAAACGGCCACCCTCCAGGCGTGCCGTTGTGTTCGGTTCCAGCCTCAGTCCGTTGCCTCCCGCGCCGGGAAGCAGAATCTCCACGGCCCCTTTCAGCAGCGAGGTTTCCCAAACGCTGTCCACGGCATACGCTTTCACGTTGAACTCTGTTCCCAATACTCTCACGTTGTATTTGTTGGTTTCCACGATAAAGGGCCGCTCCGCATGCTTCGCCACGTCGAAATAGCCTTCTCCATCTAGTTTCACTTGCCGGGTGTCGCCGTCGAAGCTTCCCGGAAACGTCAGGCTGCTGCGTGAGTTCAGCCACACTTTCGTACCGTCGGCAAGCATCAGTTCCGCTCGCTGTCCGGCAGGAACATAAAGCGATTGCAGCGGTTCCGGCTTGTCAGGCCGCATCTCCATCATGTAATAGCCGCCGACAAGCGCAAGCGCGAATACAGCCGCCATTTTGATAAGTTCCATTCCGACGCTGCGCAGCGTGAACTTTTTCTTTTCATGCCGCACTTCCGTCGCCGGTTCCGTACGCCATAAGGCGATGTCATGCAGTTTGCGCTGGGCCATGTACTCGCGCATGTTCTCAGGACTCTCTTCTATCCATTGCACAATGCGCTGTTTCTCTGCCTCTGTGACATCTCCTGATATGTATTTTTGTAGCAGCTCGTTATTCATATTCCGCGTCATTTTATAAATAAACGACTGAAGCGGCGACTGCCCTAAAGGAAAAGAGAGAAAAATCTTATTTTTTGTGTCTTTACATCTGGAAGGAAGTAAAAAGAGGGAAGATTAGCGGCAAAACAGGAGATAGAACAGCGGAAGATAGTCCTTCAGCGCAAGGCGCAAGACTTTCAGTGCCTTTGTGATGTGATATTCGACCCCTTTGATGGAGATTCCCATCTCTTCGGCTATTTCCTTATTGGTCTTGTTGTCGAAACGGCTCAGAATGAATACGCGTCGTGTCTGTTCGGGCAGCGTTTGCAACGTGCGCTTTACGATGGCTTCCACTTCATTGGAGAATATCTCGCCGGGATCGCACGCCTTCAAGGCGGAGGTGCGAAGAAGCAGTTCCCGCTCCTGCCACTCCATCATCGTGTCGAACGCTTCGCGTTTTACATGCTCGTGTTTCAGATAGTCCAGAGATTTGTTTTTCAGGATGGTGAGCAGCAGCGGAAGCATCTCTTTTTCGTCTATCGCGTCCGATTCCAACTTCTGCCACAATTTTATCAGGGCTTCGGAAGCAATGTCTTCTGCCGCCAAGTCATCGTGCACATACGACTTGGCAAACAAGAAAGACTTTCTGTAATAGGAAGTGTAGATCGTATTAAAAGTGTGATGTAATATACTTTCTTTCACCGTGCTCAGATCTGTTTTTTAGCCAACAAATATACGCTTAATTTCCCGTTGCGGCAACAGGCTCAACGAAAATCCCCTTCGTGTTTGCCCGGCTTCCTTGAAGAAAGTTAGCGGAAGTGAAAAGGGACTGGAAGTTATAATTGTTTACACGAAATATCTTCCTTCCGAAGAAGGCGTTTCACTTTGTTCTTCTCGCCCTCGTCTTATCCGGCCCTTACCTGCTCCGTAGTTTCTTCGGTGTTTCTTCGGACGTTCTTCGGACATTCTTCGGTCCTAGGGAGTGGAGTT
>NZ_JAICZW010000072.1 GCF_029057325.1 Bacteroides sp.
CTACAATATTGACCGCTGCCTTCCTCTGCCTCTTCGGCATGACGGAAAACCACGCGCAAAACATTCAAAACAACAAGATTATGGAAAAACTGAAACTGACACAGGAATGGGACAAGACGTTCCCGAAAAGCGACAAGGTGAACCACAGCAAAGTGACCTTCGTCAACCGTTACGGCATCACGCTCGCCGCCGACTTGTATGTACCTCAAACAACCGCCGGAAGCAAGCTGCCCGCCATCGCCGTCAGCGGCCCGTTCGGTGCCGTGAAGGAGCAGGCATCGGGGCTGTATGCCCAAACACTTGCCGAACGAGGCTTCCTCACCATCGCCTTCGACCCCTCCTTCACGGGAGAGAGCGCAGGAAAACCCCGCTACGTGGCCTCACCCGACATCAACACCGAAGATTTCTCAGCTGCCGTCGATTACCTCGCCACACGCCCCGATGTGGACGCCGAACGCATCGGCATCGTCGGCATCTGCGGATGGGGAGGAATGGCCATCAATGCGGCAGCCATCGACACACGCATCAAGGCAACCGTGGCATCGACCATGTACGACATGACCCGTGTCACCGCCAACGGCTATTTCGACTCCGAAGACAGTGCCGAAAAACGAATGGAGAAACGACGTGCGCTGAATGCCCGGCGAACCCAAGACTTCAAGGAAGGCACCTATGCCCTGGCAGGAGGAGTTATCGACCCACTGCCCGAAGATGCTCCCCGATTCGTGAAAGACTACCATGCTTACTACAAGACCGAACGCGGCTACCACCCACGTTCGCTCAACTCCAACCATGGCTGGAACGCAACCTCTTCCCTCTCCTTCTTGAACATGCCGATACTGGCGTATGCCCACGAAATTGAAAGTGCGGTATTCATCATCCATGGCGAAAAGGCACACAGCCGCTACTTCAGCGAAGATGCCTTCAAAAAACTGAAAGGCGACAACAAGAAACTGATGATTGTGCCGGAAGCCAGCCATGTCGATTTGTACGACAACAGGAAGAAGATTCCTTTCGATCAGATAAGCGATTTTTTCAGGAAGTATTTGCAGAACGAATAGCTGAAACGGTAGAAAATTGCAGAATAGAATAAAAGCCACGTACCGCCCCGAAAGAAAGTTCAAAAACTTATAGAAACTTGAGTGATTATTTTGTAATTTTGCGGGCGACAATCAATACAACATTAATAACAATATGATGAAAAGAACTATTTCTAAAATTTTCGTGGCAATGGCACTTTTCGCCATCGCCAGTCCTGCCTATGCGCAATTCAACCTGAAACGAGCCATAGGCGGAGCAGCCAAAGCAGTACAGGCGTTCACCCTTACGGATGCGCAGATGGCCGATTACGTCAAAGAGTCTGTGGACTGGATGGACAAGCATAACCCCGTCCCCTCCGAGGACAACCCATATACGCAGCGGCTCAGGAGATTGACCGAAGGCATTACCGATGCCGATGGCATACCTTTGAACTTCAAGGTGTATGACGTGATTGATGTTAATGCCTTTGCATGTCCCGACGGAAGTGTACGTGTCTTCTCCTCGCTGATGGACCTCATGAGCGATGACGAATTGCTTGGAGTTATCGGTCACGAAATAGGCCACGTCATCAAGCGCCACTCCAAAAACGCATTCAAGAACGAACTGCTCACCGGTGCCCTCAAAGACGCGATAGCATCTACAGGCGGCAAAGCGGCAGCTCTCACCGACTCCCAGCTCGGTACTTTGGGACAATCGCTGATGAACGCAAAGTACTCGCAGAAACAGGAGAACGAAGCGGATGACTGCGGATATGATTTTCTGGTGGCACAAGGCAAAAACCCGTGGGGCATCGTCATGTCTTTTGAAAAACTGATGAGCCTTGAAGGCGATTCCGGCAACAAACAGAGCTACATCCAAAAGATGTTCTCTTCGCATCCGGAAACCAAGAAACGCATCGAACACATGACGAAACGTTGTCAGGAAGACGGTATCGAACGTCCGGTGGCTACGGAAGAAGAGAAGAAATAAGAAGGATTACAGAAGTTATCCTGAGTCAGAAGGAGTTACTCGGAAGTTAAAGACCGATAGTTCTGCTTACACAAGGCAGAGCATGGGTTTCTAACTCCTGAATAACTCCTTTTTTAATTCCTGATGTTTTTTTCTCATAAAGCCATACAGACTGAGTTTTCAGCATCTTTCTTTGCAAGAAAGACGCTTCCGGCATGGAAGTGGATGGCCGGAGTTGCACTGACCGGTCATTTGCCAGCCACCGCTGCCAGTTGCCTCAACGCCTGCTCCAGCACCGAACGGGGACATCCTACATTCAACCGCATGAAACCCTTGCCCGGCTCGCCGAACATGCTTCCATCATTCAATGCCAGATGCGCTTTGTCGGCAAACAGTTTCACCAGCTCTTCCTGCGGCAACTTCAGCGCGCGGCAATCCAAATAAATAAGGTAAGAAGCCTGCGGACGTATCATGCCGATGCCGGGGATGTGCTCGCGCAGGTAGTTTTCCGTAAAGTCGATGTTACCCTTGATATACTCCAACAATTGCTCCAGCCATTCGTCGCCGTGCGTATAGGCGGCAGCCGTACCGATATAGGCAAACAGATGCCCTTCGCAGAACTCGCCCGCTTCCATGAACTCGTGGAAACGGCGACAAATCTCCTCATCAGGGATAACGGCATACGAGCTGCCCAACCCCGGCATGTTGAATGCCTTGCTGGGTGCCATGAAGGTGAGGGAGTTTCGGGCGGCAGCCTCCGAAACGGTGGCAAAAGGATGATGCTTATAAGGTGGCAAGGTCAGGTCGGCATGAATCTCGTCGGAGATGACGAAGGTATGGCTCTCCAGGCAGATATCGGCTATCTGGCACAGCTCTTCCACCGTCCATACACGCCCGCCAGGATTGTGGGGGTTGCAGAGAATAAGCGCCTTGCATCCTTGCACATCGCGGCGGAAACGGTCGAAGTCTATCTGATAATGCCCATCGCGCAAATCAAGCGGAGAATAGACGGGAGTACGCCCCAAACGTTGTGTCACCAGGAAGAAGGGGTGATAGACGGGAGTCATCACCATCACCCGGTCACCGGGGTTGGTGAAGCATTGTAGCGCGAAAGCCTGCCCGCGGACAATGCCGGGAACGAAGGTCAGCATCTCGCGCGTGACCTCCCACCCGTGACGGCGGCTGAGCCAGCTGCAAATGGAAGTGTACCACTCCTCGCAGGCGAATGTATAGCCCAGCACCTCGTGCTCCAGTCGTTTCCGCAAGGCTTCCATCACAAACGGAGGGGTGCGGAGGTCCATATCCGCCACCCACATGGGAAGGAGGTCGTCACGCCCCCACGCATTCTTCACGCCGTCCCACTTCACGGAATCGGTGCCACGGCGGTTGATGACTTCATCAAAATTGTATTTCATATTTTTCATTGTTTAAGGAGTTAAAAAGGGTTATCGGAAGTTAGAGGTCAATAGTCCTGCTTGCACAAACTTATGCCCTGCTGACACAAGTCGGAGTATCGGCTTTTAACTCCCGATAACTCCTAAAAAATTATATCGGAAACCATATAAACACTGCCGCATCCCACACCGCATGAGACAGGATAATGGCGGCAAAGCGGTTCGGAAAGAAGCGGTAGAGCGCTCCCCATGCCGCCCCCACCACCAACGCGGCCATCACCAGCATGAAGTTGCACGAGCCGGCATGCACCAGTGCGTAAATCAAGGTGGCCACCACAAATCCCGCATTCGGGTTCCAGCGTCTGGAGAAGGCGCGTTGCACGTAGCCACGCCAGAATATTTCTTCAGCCGGTCCTATCAGAAACAGCAGCAACGCCGTCAGCAACCAAGGCGATTCGCCTCCCTTCATCCCATAGATGGAATCGACCTGCGGACGGGCGAAGTCGAACATCCAAGCGGAGACCTTGTCGCCGATCCAGAATACGCCCCACAACGCAACGGCGATGCCGATGCCAAGCAGGAGATTCGGAAACGTCCACTTCACCTCCCGCCACCAGCCGGAATTGAACAAAGTGGCAAACACGGAGAGCGTACACGCCGAAGCGGTCATCATCCACCAGAAATTCACGTAAGGTGCCGTCCAAGGGGAGAACATGATGGTCCACAACACGGCGGCAAGCAGGATGGTAAAGAGCAGCTTCTTCATGCCAATGCCCCTGCTATAAAGAACGACAGTGCGAACAAAAGACTGAAAAGCAACTGAAGTTTAGCGGTCATCTCGTCCAACGTGGCAATAGCGGCTTCGCCTTTGGCGGTGAACCGCGAAACGACGCGCACATTCATCATCGCCGGAGCCAGCGCAGGCAGTATCAGCAACCCCCAGACAGGGAACGTGCCCGAAACCACCAGCCCGACTATCCAACCGAAAGGAAACAGGATTTCGGCACAATAGAGATAGACCGACCACTTGCCGCCCAGCATCATGGCAAGCGTGCGGATGTCGGCACGGGTATCGGTGCGGATGTCGCGTGTATTGTTGGCATGGAGAATGGCAGCCGTAATCAGCCCCACGGGAAGGGCTATCCACAAAACACTCCAGTCCATCACGCCCGTAGCGGCATAGCAAGTGCCCAGCGTAGGCAGTAGGGCGTAGGCCAAAAGAATGACCACATCGCCCAGCGCATGATACTTGAGTGGCGGATAAAGAAGCGAACAAACCGCACCGCCTATACCTATATATAACAGAGGCAGACCGGTGCGTCCCAACAACCCGATTCCGGCAACAAGCGCCACAGCCAACAAGCCCAAGGAGAGCCAATAGATTTCACGGGGCGAGAATACACCGTCGGTCAGCGTCTTCATGCCATACGTGTCCTGCGTATCGACTTTGTGCTTGTAGTCGAAATAATCACTCCACGTATTTCCCGCCGCATGGAACACAACGATATTCAGCAAAGCCCAAAGACCGTTGATCCAGTTAATCTCCTGGTTGTCCCAATACAAATACGCCAACGTCACTAACACAGGCATGGTCGATGCGGGGAACGACCACGGGCGAACGGCTATCAGCCAATCTTTAAAAGAATGTTTCTTCATCTGTGATTTATTTTTTATTTGTGCGCAAAAGTACGAAATATCTTTGCTTTTATTGTAATTTTGCGCACAAGATAAAAGAACCCCGTATGATAAAAGCCCTGTTTTTCGACATCGATGGAACTTTGGTGAGCTTCGAGACCCACAAAATCCCTGCTTCCACCCTCGAAGCACTGGTTGCCGCCAAAGCCAAAGGTATGCACATATTCATCGCCACCGGTCGCCCGGCAGTCATCATCAACAACCTTTCTGCCTTACAGGAACGGAACCTGATAGACGGCTACATCACGATGAACGGCGCCTACTGCTTTGTGGAAGATACCGTCATCTATAAAAGTGTCATCCCTGCAACGGAAGTCGAGACGATGACCGCCTTCTGCCACGAACGGAACATCCCCTGCATCCTGGTAGGCGAGCATGACATCTGCGTAAACCAACCCGCCGAGATTGTAACGGAAATCTTCCACCGCCAGTTAAAGGTAGTTCCCATTGAGGCGAAACCTTACGCCGAAGCTCTTGCCGGAAAGGCCATCTACCAAATGACCCCTTTCATCAATGCCGAAGAAGAAAAGGAAG
>NZ_JAICZW010000073.1 GCF_029057325.1 Bacteroides sp.
TGCATGTCAATAAATTAATAATAGCAGATATTTTTTTGTTAGTTACTATAAACATTCCGCAAATGTATCATAAAATATTTGATAAAACAAATAAATTGTGAATAACGCTACAAGATAATCAGATAAATTACTATTATTATGTCTTATGATATGAACGATTAATTTGTATCTTCATATAAATGGAAAAAAGTAATATATATATCGGAGAAATCATCAAGAACGTGATGCTTGAGCAACAGGTCACCAAGGCTGAACTTGCACGAAGACTGAATGTTAAACCTCAGAGCGTGGACTATATGCTTACCAGAAAAAGTATTGATACGGATACATTGTATAATGTTTCGCGTGCCTTGAACTACGATTTTGCATTGCTGTATTCTATCCACAAGGAACAGACAAATTTTGATACTTCAAATCAGGAATACAAGTTTGCCACTGCCAAAGTGTTGGTAGAGATTGAATTGAAGCCTGAAGACATTGCTAAATTGAATCTCAAAAAGCGGATTACCGATGTGTTGAAGTAGCGATACTTTTCTTGTTTATTTGTTCGCTGAAAGCGAGTTCAAAAACCTGCGAAACTTGATAATATGTCTGCAACCATCTCAGCCGACATAGTTTCTCCCACTTCATTGTCAGAAAACAAACAGCCCCCTTCAGCATGAAACTCCAAAAGATAGTCATCGCCATCGATTCCTTCAAAGGATGCCTCACCTCGGCAGAGGCCGGAAAAGCTGTCGCGCAAGGTGTACAGGCGGCATGTCCCGGATGTGAAACCCTTGTCCTCCCCGTGGCCGATGGCGGAGAGGGAATGCTCGACGTGCTACTGGCGGCAACGGACGGAAAGCGCATCGCGCTCCGTGCCCACGACCCGCTGATGAGACTACGCGACACCTGTTACGGCATATCGGGCGACGGACGGACCGCTTTCATTGAGATGGCCGCCATCAGCGGACTGCCCCTACTCTCCTCCGCCGAACGGAACCCGATGAAGACCACAACCTTCGGAACGGGCGAACTGATACGCGATGCCTTGGAACGGGGATGCCGCCGCTTCCTCATCGGGCTGGGTGGAAGCGCCACGAACGATGCCGGACTGGGCATGCTGCAAGCCTTGGGATTTCGCTTCTTCGACAAGGAGGGACGCGAAGTGGGAAGCACCGAAGAAGGCCGCGCCCTGTGTGGTGCCCTATTGCCGCAAATCTGCTCCATCGACATCGCTTCTGCCCACCCCGCCCTGAAAGAGGCCCGCTTCACGGCAGCGTGCGACGTGCGCAATCCCTTCTTCGGCCCTCAAGGGGCAGCTGTGATATTCGCCCCTCAGAAGGGAGCAGACAAGGAGATGGTGAGAGAGCTGGATACCGCCATGCGGCAGCTCGCGGCAATCGTGCTACGCACAACCGGCAAAGACATCTCCACCTATCCCGGTGCCGGTGCGGCAGGCGGCATGGGTGGAAGCCTGCACGCCTTTCTGGACGCTCCCTTAAAGCCGGGGATAGAGTGGCTGCTAGAAGCGACGGACTTTGCAGAGAAGATAAAGGGCGCCGACCTCCTCCTCACCGGAGAAGGGAAATCGGACCGGCAGACCGTCATGGGAAAAGTGCCCTGGGGCATCTTGCAGGAAGCCCGGAAGCAGCACATCCCCGTCATCCTGCTGGCAGGAGCGATAGAAGATACCGCAATATTGAATGAAGCGGGCTTCCGAGGCATATTCTCCATCACCCCCTCTCCCATCCCGTTGGAACAGGCGATGCAACCGGAAATGGCTCAGGAGAATCTCCGACAAACGGCGGAGCAAATCTGCCGCATCCTCTCTTAGGCAGCCGGGAAACGCGACTTCTGCCACCGATAGTAACCGATGCCAACCGCATCGGCAAGCAGCCCACCGATAGGGATGGACCACCAGATGCCCGCCACACCCACCTCGGGTATGGAAGCGAGCCAGTAGGAAAGAGCGACACGGGTGCCCAACGACAGCACGGTCAGCACAACGGACATGCCCGGCATGCGGATGGCGCGATAGTAACCGTAGAGCAGAAACAGGATGCCGATGCCGCCATAGAAAGCGCCTTCGATGCGCAGATAGGCCACTCCCACCGCTATAATCTCCGTCTCGTCCGGACGGACAAAGACCAGCATCAGCGGTTCGGCAAACACGAAGACCAGCACGGACACGAAAACGGAGAAAGCCACAGACGTGACAAACGCACTGCGGACACCCCGGCTGATGCGGTCGTAACGCTGGGCGCCAAAATTCTGCGCAACGAAAGTGGAAAAGGCGTTCCCGAATTCCTGCACGGGCATGTAGGCGAAAGAGTCTATCTTCACAGCCGCCGCAAAAGCCGCCATCACCGCCGTGCCAAAGCTGTTGACAAGCCCCTGTATCATCAGAATCCCCAAATTCATGACCGACTGCTGGATGCAGGTCAACGTGGAGAAGGAAGCAATCTCCTTCAGGCAGGCAACGTCAAGGCGCATCTCTTCCCGGCGCCACCGGAGTTCGGGACGTTTCCGATAGGTATAGGCCATAATGCCCAAAGCGGCCACCACCTGCGCCACGACCGTGGCCGAAGCCGCTCCCTCTATGCCCCCGTCCCATCGGAGGATGAGCAACAAATCGAGGAGAATATTCAGGACAACGGAAACCGCCAGAAACCAAAGCGGCGTGACGGAATCGCCCACCGCACGCAGCAGAGCCGCATAGAAGTTATAGATAAAGGTGAAGACGATGCCGCAAAAGATAATCCACAAATAGCCGCGCATCATGCCATAGATGTCCTGCGGCACCTGCAACAGCCGTAGAATCGGGTCGAGGCAGAGGAAGACCGCTACATTCAACAGCAGAGTCACGCCTCCTGTCAGCACGAATGAACTGAAGATGCTGCGGCGCAATGCCTCGTGGTTTCCGGCACCATAATGCAAGGAGAAGACGGTGCCGCTGCCCATCGCCAGCCCCAGCAGGATGGAGACCAGAAAAACCATCAGCGTATAGGCCGAACCGACGGCTGCCAGCGCACCCGCTCCGATACATTGCCCCACAATCAGCGTATCGGCAATGTTGTAGCATTGCTGCAAAAAAGAACCCACCATCATGGGCAGGGTGAAGCGCAGTAAAGTGGCGGTTATGCCTCCTTGCGTGAGGTCTCCTCTTCGTCGCAGTATGACTCTTTGCTTTTTTAACGGTTCCATTTCGGGCGCAAAGATAGCACAAACAAAAAAGACAGAGGAATTATCCTCTGTCTTTCTGACTTTGTTCTTCGGGGCTGTTCAGCATCTTGACCATCTGACTGACATCACGTTTATCAGCCTTGCTATACAGCCCAATCTGCTGCCCGGGCACTGTTTCCTTCTCATTCCGCAACGGTTTGGCGGAGCGGCAGGATGCTCCTTTCGCACCGCATGCCTTCTTGTTATCCATGTTCATACCTATTGAATTTTGTTGATATCCTAATAACAAGCCGACACGGCAGAATGTTCGCCACAGGCTCCACAAAATGTCACGTTCGCCACAAACGGCGTACGGCCTTCCGGCAAGCAGCGATTTCCTTCTCGCTCAAATCCGGCCGTTTCCCGGTTCCTCCCTTTTCGATGGCTTTCACCAGCTTGAAGCCGCTCCACTTCAGTATCTCCTTGAGGGCTTTCACCACTCCACGGGTCTGGTTGTAGAGAATGTTGAAAGGGAAAGGAGTGGTGCTGGCGCTCACCACAACGGCCTTTTTGCCTTTATGAAGCGGAAGCGGCATGCCCCAGGCGTTTTCTCCCATCAGGCCGTAAACCATCCGGTCGAAGAGCACTTTCAGTTCTCCCGGCAGGTTCCCCCAATAACAGGGTGCACCTATTATCAGCGCATCGACCTCCTTAACAGCTTGCAACACCCGCTGCGCACCGTCTTCCGGAAGGCAGCACCTCAACGCGCTGCGGCACTTCATGCAACCGATGCAAGGGCGAACATTCAGTTCCGACACGTACACATAAATCACTTCCGCTCCTTTCTCCTCTGCCTCCCGCCTCATCACTTCCAGCATCTTCGAAACATTTCCATGCCGGCGGGGACTGCTGTTGAGAATCAATATTTTCATAAGAAATTCATACTTTCGGGCAAAGGTCGGCATTTTCAGCAAAAAAACATAGGAAGTTTTCAGTAAAAACATAGCCGCTTTTCTCGAAAAACATAGGAAGTTTCCGATGAAAACATAGGAGCTTTTTTACTGCAAATTCTGAGGCTTCTCCTGCTTTTGGGCAAGCTTCAGTTCGGTGATGAAAGCAATAATAAGACCTGCCCCGCCAAACAACAGTACACAAGCACCATAAATCAGTGAGACTATTCTATACTCATAATTTCTTGTTAGATAACCGGGAACCGTGGTACAGCAAATCAAATAGCCAACCAGCAACCCCAATCCCATACCGACGAGCAGACATCCGATTTTCAAGGCAGAAGATGAGAAAGAGAAGTCATTACTATAAGATTTCAAAAGCGGAAACTTAGGCATTGCCTCGATTTCTCCCATCTTTTCAATCAGCATCATTCGCTCCTTCTTGCAAACAAAGAGTTCAAACAATTTGTAAATTCCCAAAGCAATAATTGCTATCACCACAGGTACAGTAATAAAATCCATCATAATTCGTTTCGTTTTTAAATGAATAATTTGTTTCTTTGCCCTTTTAGACGCAATGATGAATGGAAGGTTACACCTTTCGCACAAAAAAAGGAAATAATATATCAGTTTACCGCTATTATAGGTTGCGTTGACAGACACTTGTGTTCAAGATGACAGACACAAGTGTTTGAGACGACAGACACAAGTGTCTGACAAACCATCTATAAATAATTGATAAAGAGAGCTTTTCAAAAGAAGATTTTAAATCTTTATTTCAAGTCTTTATAGATAAGGTAAACACACCTATCGTTTCCTCTTCAGGCTGTCCGAGAACTTCCGTTATGCTTTCTTTTAGGCACGGATTACACGAGTTTCACAGCTTTTTCTTTATCCTATCCGTGAAATCCGTGTAATCCGTGCCTAAAATCATAACAACATGCAAGCAACAACCAGGTTTTCGGACAACCTCCCTCAAAAAATTTGTGCCGATTCTGTAACCATTCGAAGAAAACAGCGTCTAAAAGGACGAAATGAGAAACGACGAAAGACATATCATCCAACGCATCCTGAGAGGAGAGACCGCGCTCTACGAGCAACTCGTCCAAACATACGGACAGCAGGTGTTTACCTTGATAGTCCGCATGGTCTCCAATCAGGAGGACGCCGAAGAGCTGACTCAGGACACCTTCCTGAAAGCTTTCCAGCATCTTTCGTCCTTCAAAGAGAACTGTTCTTTCTCGACATGGATTTACTCGATAGCCTACAACACGGCTATCTCAAGCCTGCGGAAAAGGAAGTTCGACACCTGCATCATGGACTCCGTAACGCTTGCCGGCATTTCGGATGCCCAAGTGGACGAGGCGCTGAACGAGGAGAGCGAAGAGCAGATAGCCCGGCTGAACCGCGCCATAGAACGGCTCAACCCGGAAGAGCGGACTTTAATCAGCCTGTTCTACTATGAGGAGAAAACATTGAACGAAGTGGCCCTCATCTTAGGACTGACGGAAAACAACGCCAAAGTGAAGCTGTACCGTGTACGCAAAAAAATATATGCTTTAATGAAAATGGAAGAAGTATGAACGAGGAACAAAAAGACAAAGGATTGAGAAAAGCAGCCGGGAAGCAGCCGGACTTCCGCCTGCCATCCAACTTCACCTACCGCACCATGCTGAAGGTGGAGGAAGCCGTGCATCTGCGTGAAAAGAGAACGGAACGAAACACCCTGTTCGCCACCATCCTTGCCGCCCTCTTCCTGATAGGTTGCAGCGTGGCCGGGCTTCTCTTGTACTTTGAAGAGAGCATCCGGGAAGCATTCACTTCCGCTCCCCGCCTGCAAGTGGAAGACGTTCAGATTCCCTCCTTTTATATGTTGCTGATTGCCGCCATCCCCCTCTTCCAGCTGTTCGACCGATGGATGAGAAGGCAATACTTCAAACGGCATCCCTGATGACAGGGAGAAAAAAAAGAACGAGCGTATGCCCCAAACATCGGATGGCATACGCTCGTTTCCTTTTCAAATCCTATATTAATCCAGCTTATGAATTATCAGTCCCGAACGCAGCTTCGGTTCAAACCACGTTGTCTTGGGAGGCATGATGTTGCCCGTATCGGCAATGTCCATCAACTGCTTCATGCTGACCGGATAGAGGGCAAGAGCCACCTGCATCTCACCGCTGTCCACCCGCTTCTTCAGTTCGCCCAATCCACGGATACCGCCTACAAAGTCGATGCGCTTGTCTGAACGGAGGTCCTTGATGCCCAGAATTTCATCCAGAATCAGATTGGAAGAGATGGTCACGTCCAATACACCAATGGGGTCGTTGTCATTGTAAGTGCCCGGTTTGGCAGTCAGGCTGTACCACTTTCCACCCAGATAGAGGGAGAAGTTGTGCAAGCCGGAGGGCTTATAGATGTCCGCACCCTTCTCTTCCACGGTGAAGTTCTTGCTTACAGCTGCCAGAAACTCTTCGGGAGTCAGCCCATTCAGGTCTTTCACCACACGGTTGTAGTCGATAATCGTCAACTGATTGGCAGGAAAGCAGACAGCCATGAAGTAGTTATACTCTTCGTCTCCCCGATGGTTGGGGTTCTGCTTCGCCTTCTCCGCACCTACCAAAGCGGCGGCGGCACTGCGGTGATGGCCGTCGGCAATGTAGAGGGCGGGCATCTTGGCGAACTCTTGGGTGATTGTCTCTATGTCTTCCACCTTGTCGATAATCCAGAAGGTATGGCCGAAGCCGTCGCCCGGAGCGATAAAGTCATAGACAGGTTGCTCAGCTGTATAGCGGGCGATGATGGCATCCAGCGTGACATTGTCCGGATAAGCGAAGAATACAGGCTCAATGTTGGCATTGTTCACGCGGACATGTTTCATGCGGTCCTCTTCCTTGTCGCGACGGGTCAGCTCATGCTTCTTGATGACACCGTTCATATAGTCGGACACGTAGGCACCGACCACCAATCCGTACTGTGTCTTGCCGTTCATGGTCTGGGCATAGACGTAGTAGTTCTCTTTCTCGTCTTGAACCAACCATCCCTTGTCCTGGAACATCTGGAAGTTCTCGGCAGCTTTCTGATACACACGTTCGTCATGCTCATCTGTACCAACCGGAAAATCTATTTCCGGCTTGATGATATGATAGAGGGATTTCTCGTTACCTTCCGCTTCGGCACGCGCTTCCGCAGAGTTCAATACATCGTAAGGACGGGATGCAACCTGTTCCACCAGGTCCTGTGGGGGACGAATGCCCTTAAATGGTTTTATTACAGCCATGGCTTTAGATTTTAGATTTCTGAAATAATATTTATTTATTAACGCGGAACTTCTCGCAGCCCTCTTTCAGGAAGCCGACAATTTGTTTTGCAGCGGCAATACCCGCATTGATATTCGCCTCGGCAGTCTGCGCACCCATCTTCTTCGGAGTTGAGAAATAGCGGCCTGCAAACTTGGAAGCAAAGGTTTCGTTGGCAGCAGGCATGATGTCGGTCACGTACTTCAGGTCGGCACGTTCTTCCATCAACTGAATCAGTTCGGTTTCATTGATGACTTCCTTGCGTGCCGTATTCACCAGCAGACCGCCTTTCGGCATCCGGCTCACTAAAGCGTGGTTGATGGAATTCTTCGTTTCGGTAGTTGCAGGGATATGCAGGGAAACGACGTCGCATGTAGCGTACAATTCTTCGGCAGAATCTACCGCCTTCACGCCTTCGCTCTCTATCACCTCTTTCGGACAGAAAGCATCGAAGGCATAGATATCCATCCCTACGCCTTTTGCGATACGAGCTACGTTGCGGCCTACGTTGCCGTACGCATGGATACCCAGCTTCTTACCCTTCAGTTCTGTACCCGAAGTACCGTTATACATATTGCGGACAGCCATCACCATGAGTCCGAAGGCAAGTTCGGCAACAGCGTTGGAGTTCTGTCCCGGCGTGTTCATCACACAGACGTTGTGGGTGGTGGCAGCCTCCAGATCCACGTTGTCGTAACCGGCACCGGCACGCACCACAATCTTCAGTTCCTTGGCAGCCTCCAGCACTTCGGCATCAATGATGTCGCTGCGGATAATGATGGCGTTGGCATCTTTCACAGCTTCCAGCAATTTGGCCTTTTCGCCATATTTCTCCAGCAGTACGAGTTCATAACCGGCTGCTTCTATCTCTTTGCGAATACCGTCCACGGCAACTTTAGCGAACGGTTTGTCTGTTGCAACTAATACTTTCATAATTCAAGGGGTATTAAAAAAGACTCACCACAGATGGCACAGAGCAACACAGACGTTCGTTTAACTCATCTGTGAAATCTCTCTATGTAATCTGTGGTGAATAAAGGTTATTAATGAAGTTTCTCAAATTCCTGCATGCAGTCTATCAAGGCCTGCACGCTCTCCTTCGGCATGGCATTGTAGCAGGATGCGCGGAAACCGCCCACGGAACGGTGTCCCTTGATGCCTACCATACCTCTTTCGGTAGCGAACTTCAGGAAGTCAGCTTCCAGCTCCTTATATTCGGGAGCCATCACGAAGCAGATGTTCATACGCGAACGGTCTTCCTTGGCTGCCGTACCCATAAACAGCTTGTTGCGGTCTATCTCGGCATACAGCATATCGGCCTTCTCGATGGCACGGCGCTCCATTTCTTTCACACCACCCTGCGCCTTAATCCAGCGCAACGTCTGCAAAGCGGCATAAATAGGAAGTACGGGAGGCGTATTGAACATGGAGCCGCCATCCACATGTGTCTGATAGTTCAGCATCGTCGGGATGTAACGGGACACCTTACCCAATGCGTCATTCTTCACGATGACGAATGTCACACCGGCAGGAGCCAGGTTCTTCTGGGCACCGCCATAAATACAGATGTATTTGGAGACATCAATCGGACGGGAGAAGATGTCGGAAGACATATCGGCAATCATCGGCACATCCACATCCAAATCTTCTTTCAATTCAGTACCATAGATGGTATTGTTGGTCGTAATGTGGAAATAGTCCACATCGGCAGGAATGGTATAATCCTTCGGAATATAAGTATAGGTAGCTTCGGCGGAAGAGGCAACTTCGACCACTTCACCAAAACCTTTCGCTTCTTTCATCGCCTTCTTTGCCCACACACCCGTATTCAGGTAAGCGGCTTTCTTCTCCAGGAAGTTGAAAGGAATCATGCAGAATTCCAAACTGGCACCTCCTCCCAAGAAGAGTACCGAATAACCTTCGGGAATATTGAGCAATTCTTTAAACAAGGCAACTGCTTCGTCAACCACTGGTTGGAAGTTTTTGGCACGATGACTGATTTCCATCAAGGAAAGACCGGAGTCTTCAAAATCAAGAACGGCTTTGGCTGTGTTCTCAATTACTTCACGCGGAAGAATGGAAGGTCCAGCATTGAAATTATGTTTTTTCATTTGAAGTTTGTTTTGGTTATACAATTGGGTTTATTAATGTCTTTCGACATTGCGAAATTACGGAAATATTTCTTTAAAACAAACCTTTCCCCATGAAATTCCATTAGCGTGCCACATTTCGCTTGCTTTTTATTGGTTTGTATAGAATATACATATCTTTTTGTTATCCGTACTTACCAACAAATAATCTCTTCAAATAAACCGGAAGAGCAAAGTGTTTATTACTTCATTTTCGATAGAAGAATCACCGACAAAAACAAGCAATTATAAGAAAACCGGTCATTTTGCCTCTTCAATTAGGGTCTTCATACCCTTAATTTTCTCACCGCGCACCAACGTAAGCAGTTGCTTCGCCTTACCGCGCCTTACCGCAACAAAGGCATAATGCTCTTTCACGTCCACCTGCCCCACATCTTCCTTGGCTAGCCCACCTTTCTTATATAGGAAACCGACAATATCAATTTTGTTCAGCTTATCCTTTTTGCCCTTACCTATATATAAGGTAGTCCAACGCGACTTGGCAGGCGGAGGTGTTTGCTCCGGCAATTCAAAAACGGGGATATCTTCCGGCACATACTCGGGCAAGCGTTCGCCGGCATGAAGAATCAGGAAAGAAGCCCCCTGCGCCTCCCAGCGTGCCGTACGACCGTTGCGGTGCGTAAAGGCCTCTTCATTGACGGGAAGATGGTAATGCACCACATTCTCAATGCAAGGAATATCCAACCCGCGAGCCGCCAGATCGGTGGACACAAGCACGGGGCAACTGCCATTGCGGAACTTGTAGAGCGAACGCTCGCGGTCGGCCTGCTCCATACCACCGTGAAACATGTCGCAAGGGAATTTGCGTGCTTGCAGGTAGCCGGTGACACGTTCCACACTTTCGCGATAGTTCACAAAAACCAGCGTAGAAGCACCTCCCAACGTGCAGAGCAAGCGGTAGAGTGTTTCCAACTTATCTTTTTCGGGAGAGAGCACTTTTTGCAAGTTCAGACGTTGGGAGACACTCTCTCCCTCAAGGAAGTTCAGTTTGATAAACTCATCCGCTTCGGTCGAGTGAAGGTTGGGCACCGCCGAGTTGCTCTTTACAAAAACAGGAATTTCCGCGGCATCGGTAGCCGAAAGCAGCACCCGCTTTTTCAGCGAAGGCAACTGCCCGATAACCTCCGACATTTCATCCTGAAAACCAAACTCCAGGCATTTGTCAAACTCATCTATAATTAATGTGGTAACAATACGAGCCTCGAAGTTGCCTTTCCTCAAATGGTCGTTCATCCGGCCCGGCGTACCGATGATGACCGCAGGATTCATGCCACGCATGGTCCGATGCTCCTCCATGGCAGGACGCCCCCCGTAGCAGCTCATCACCTTGAAGGGGGAATTCATCGTCTTGAACACCGCCTCAATCTGCAAAGCCAATTCGCGGGAGGGCACCAACACCACCGCTTGTACCCCAACCACTTCCGGTCGCAACGATTGCACCAATGGCAAGAGGAAGGCAAGCGTCTTGCCCGATCCGGTGGGCGAAAGCAATACTAAATCTTTATGGGAAGCATAAGCCTCGATGGCAGCCTCCTGCATCGGGGTAAGTTGTTCTATCTTCAGGTTGCGAAGGATATCTGATTGTTTCATGGGGATATGTTTGCTAATTTGGTTGCAAAGATAGTATAAATCTTAATTTAATGCCAATGCGACAAGAAAACGGTGCCTTTTGAAGAACATCCCGCAGTTCTCAAAAGACACCGTTTTTTTCTTATTATCCTACTAACAGACCTGTTTATGCCTAATCAATAGCAATTTCATCGAGGAACAGATAAGCCTGTTTGCCTGCTCCCGGATGCCACTTCGGCAATTCCGGAGTTTTCTTTCCAACAATGCGTACATAGCGTGCTTGGACCTTGTCGAAACTTATCGTATCGCGTTTCAGCACATTGTTCTTGCTGCCTTTTTCCAATACAGGTATGGTCTTCGAAGCAATCTTGTTGTAGGTGCTCCCATCGTTGGAACCGTATATTTCCAATCCGGACAGGCCGAAGATATAGTCGCCCGGAACGAGATAGGTGCCAAGTGAAACGGAAGATATTTCTTTCGCCTCCTGCAAATCGACTGTTGCATCGAAGTCTTGTCCATAAATACCGATATAGCGTCCTGACCGATAATTGTCATTACCCTCCAAACCGTTTACCAACAAGTCGGCTCCCTGATAGGTATATCTTTCATCGGGTTCGCATTGCAGGGTGATAGGACGCATGGTAGCCAGATTGTACGTCAAGGTTTCTTCGGCGATGTTGCTTGCACGTCCGTTGCGGATAGCCCGTGCCTTGATAGTCGCCGTCTGATTGATGGTGAACGGCTCCGTATATAGCTGCGACTGGTCTGTCGGCTCGGAACCGTCCAGCGTATAGTAAACCGGCGCATTGTCGAATGTGCTCAGCTCAACTACTGCCGCACCGTCTTGTCCCTTAGGGCTGACGCTTATCGTCACATCTTCTATGTCTTCCTTGTAATGGCAGCTGTGCACTCCGTATAAATCCAACTGGTGACGGAGGCGCTTCAAAAATCCGCCCAAGTCTTTCTTTGCCGGATTGCCCCATTGCAGTTCGCTCAGCGCGGCGATGCGCGGCATCATCTGCCACTCCATCTTCAGGCTGTCTTTGGTCCATTCCGTCCAGATACATCCCTGCACGCCGATAATGTTCTTCTTCTCTTCCAGAGTCAATTTCTCAGACTGAGGCTCAAAAGTATATACACGTTCCACGCTGCTGATGCCCTTCAGGCGGTTGTAACCCGGATTACTGAAGTACAGATGGCTGATGGGGCAGACGATGGTGTGATGGCCCAGCCGCGCCGCCTTGACAGATGCACCTGCGCTTGTCCATGCCATAACGGTGGTGGTTTCCGGATTCGGATTGCCTTCCAGAATTTCGTCCCATGCCAGCATCTTCTTTCCTCGCTTGGCTATTTCCTTCTGCACTTCGCTCATGAAATAGACCTGGAGCTGGTTTTCCTTGCTGTGTTCCTTAGTATCACGCAGTCCCAGTTCCTTAATCTTCGCCTGACATTTCGGACACTTCTCCCATTCCGCTTTCGGGCATTCATCCCCTCCGATGTGGATATAAGGAGCGTCCGGAAATATATCCATCAGTTCGTTCACCACGTCTTTGGCAAATTGCAGTGTCTTGGGGTTTCCTCCGCAAAGCACTTCCTTGAAGACGCCAAATCGGATAGCCGTCTCATACGGTCCGCCTGTACATCCCAGTTCCGGATACGAAGCCAGTGCCGCCAGCATGTGTCCAGGCATGTCTATCTCAGGGATAACCGTGATAAAGCGCTCTGCCGCATACGCCACGATTTCTTTGGCATCCTCTTGCGTATAGTAACCGCTTACTGGCGTGCCGTCATCTTCATCGGAACCCCATGCAATCATCGTCGCCTTACGGTAAGAACCTATTTCAGTCAGTTTCGGATATTTTTTGATTTCAATACGCCAGCCCTGGTCTTCGGTCAGATGCCAATGGAAGTAGTTGATGTTGTGCAGTGCCATGACATCAATCAATTTCTTCAGATACTCTTTCGAGAAGAAATGACGGCCTACATCTATCATAAAGCCACGGTAATTGTACTGCGGAAAGTCTTTCACTTCGCCGGCCGGCAGCGATGCCAATGCCTTGCCCCCTGTTATAGGAAGCGCTTTGTGTATGGTCTGGCAACCGTAGAAGACACCTGCTTCTGTGGCTCCAGTTAGCGTAACCGCATCGGCTGTGACATTCAATTCATACCCTTCTTTGTGCCCGATGGACGGATCTGTTCTCAGGACAATGCTGTTTTTTCCAGCCTTGGTAGCCGTCTTGACCTCCGTTCCTGTCACCTCCCGGATATAATCGGCGAGAAGACGGGCGGTGCTAGCCAGTTTTTCATTACCCTCCTCATAACAAATGGTTGTAGAAGAGTTGATGACAAAAGGCGCTGCCGACGGGGTTTCCACAACTTCCTGCGGCAACGGGATGACACTCAGACTTCCTGTCCGAATCTCTTGTGTTCCACACGC
>NZ_JAICZW010000074.1 GCF_029057325.1 Bacteroides sp.
ATTAATGATATCTGTCAGGATAACTCACCTGAGAACTTGAGCCGGAAAGAGAACATCGAAGAGCTGGTGAACGGCATGAACGATTTTTGTGCCCAACGGCTTGAAGAGGGAAACACGCACGTGTTGCTGGGCGACTTCCTGTCGGAAGTCTCGCTGCTCACCGACCAGGATTCGGACAAGGAGGGCGATGATGAGAAGATAACCCTGATGACCGTACATGCCGCCAAAGGTCTGGAGTTTAAGAACGTGTTTGTCGTGGGGATGGAAGAGAATCTCTTCCCGAGCGGAATGGCGGGTGAGTCGCCGCGTGCGCTGGAGGAAGAGCGCCGCCTGTTCTATGTGGCCATCACGCGGGCGGAGGAACATTGCTTCCTCTCCTACGCCAAGAGCCGTCTGCGCTATGGCAAGATGGAGTTTAGCAGTTCCAGCCGCTTTCTGAAGGATATAGATGTGCGTTTCCTGCGGTTGCCTCAGGATGCTGTTGCGTTCCGCAAAGCGGATAGAGAAACTGGAAGTCCCTTGTTTGGCCGGAAGGAGAGTGGAGGAATGCGGTTGAAACAGCCGATTATCGCCCCGACCGTTCCCCGCAACCTGAAGCGGGTGACACCTGCTGTCGGCGTATCGGGTCCGGCATCGCCTGCCGGTAGCGCAGCTTCCCATCAGGTGCAACAAGGACAGCTCATCGAACACGAGCGTTTCGGCTTGGGCGAGGTTCTGAAGGTGGAAGGCGAGGGCGACAATGCCAAAGCTACCATCCGCTTCAAGAACGCAGGCGATAAACAGCTGTTATTGCGTTTCGCACGATTCAAGGTGATTGATTAACTATAAAAAACTCAAAACTTATATATATAATGATAGACTTTTCCCTTTTTCCTTCTCCCTGTTATATTATGGAAGAAGAGTTGCTGAGAAAAAATCTCGCTCTGATAAAAAGTGTTGCCGACCGTGCAGGCGTGGAAATCATTCTCGCCTTCAAATCGTTTGCCTTATGGCGCTCTTTTCCCATTTTCAGGGAATATATCGGCCATTCCACGGCAAGTTCCGTCTATGAAGCCCGGCTGGCGTTGGAGGAGTTCGGCAGCAAGGCGCATACCTATTCGCCCGCCTATACTGAAGCCGACTTCTCGGAGATAATGCGTTGCAGCAGCCATATCACGTTCAATTCGTTGTCTCAGTTCCAACGTTTTTATCCGGCAGTATTGACGGAAGGAAACGGCATCTCCTGCGGCATCCGTATCAATCCCGAATACTCCGAAGTGGAGACGGAACTTTATAACCCTTGTGCGCCGGGTACCCGCTTCGGTGTGACGGCAGACTTGCTTCCCGAAACGCTTCCGGCAGGTATCAAAGGTTTCCATTGTCACTGCCATTGCGAATCTTCTTCCTACGAACTGGAGCGCACATTGAAGCATCTGGAAGCCCGCTTCTCCCGTTGGTTTCCGCAAATCGATTGGCTGAATCTGGGTGGCGGTCATCTGATGACACGCAAAGATTACGATGTGGAGCACCTCATTTCCCTGCTGCAAGGTTTGAAGAAGCGTTATCCGCATCTGCGTATTATCTTGGAACCGGGTTCTGCTTTTGCGTGGCAGACGGGTGTGCTGGTATCTGAAATAGTTGATATCGTGGAAAACCGGGGCATTCGTACCGCTATTCTTAATGTCAGCTTTACGTGCCACATGCCCGATTGCCTGGAGATGCCCTATCAACCGGCAGTGCGGGGAGCGGTGATGGGGGATGAAGGTTCATATATCTATCGTTTGGGAGGCAACTCATGCCTGAGTGGCGATTATATGGGGCTTTGGAGCTTTGATCATGAACTGCAAATAGGGGAGAGAATTGTCTTTGAAGATATGATTCATTACACGACGGTGAAGACGAATATGTTCAACGGAATTCATCATCCTGCCATTGCTATATGGACAAAAGAGGGGAAGGCCGAGATATTCAAGCAATTTTTTTATGAAGATTATCGCGACAGAATGAGTTGATAATCAGTTGAATACTTTTGTGTTCGTCGTGAAGACTCATTTTTTATGCAAAAAAAATCGCTAGAATGTTTGCAGGTTTAAGGAAAATACCTACCTTTGCAACCGCAAACGCGGAAATAGCTCAGTTGGTAGAGCATAACCTTGCCAAGGTTAGGGTCGCGAGTTCGAGTCTCGTTTTCCGCTCCATGCAGACAGATTGCAGTTGCCAAATGCCCAGGTGGCGGAATTGGTAGACGCGCACGTTTCAGGTGCGTGTGTCGAGAGGCATGCAGGTTCGAGTCCTG
>NZ_JAICZW010000075.1 GCF_029057325.1 Bacteroides sp.
ATTAAGACTTGAGATACACCTTACGAGTAACTTCGCCACGCAGATTTAAGGATTTCCACTATAATAAGGATTAAGACTTGAGATACACCTTACGAGTAACTTCGCCACGCAGATTTAAGGATTTCCACTATAATAAGGATTAAGACTTGAGATACACCTTACGAGTAACTTCGCCACGCAGATTTAAGGATTTCCACTATAATAAGGATTAAGACGAGACGGACGTACCAATCCCAACTGCAAGGATAAAAATGATTTAAGGATTTCCACTATAATAAGGATTAAGACTCGTCTACTTTGGTTGAAACTTCAGGAGTGACGTTTTTTTCACGATTTAAGGACTTCCACTATAATAAGGATTAAGACTATACCTCGTCGCGAGCCTTGCCATTAACATCTTTGTAGATTTAAGGATTTCCACTATAACAAGGATTAAAAACATGTGGGTCGTTGGCGTAGCTACACAACTTTAAAATTTTTCCGAAAACCAGACCTTACGTTTAAACTATTACGTTCTTTGATATTTTTCTGTCTTCATCCTCGTACTTTCACGAAAAAAAGCATTACTTTTACGAAGGACATTCCATAAACACCCTTAGCAGAATGAGCAAGAAAAAGAAATTCTATGTCGTGGTATATGACATCAGGGCAGATAGGAGCAGGGACAAGGTTTCCAAACTCTTGGAGAAGTACGGCATCCGTGTCAATTATAGTGTATTCGAATGCTTGTTTACCGAAAAGCAGCTCCTGTCCGTACAAGAAAAAGTAGATAAAATCATCAACAAACGCTGTGATGCGGTCATCTATTATCACATTTGCTTGGATTGCTATACCAAAATAATCTATCAGCCCCGGCGGATAGTATCTCCTAAGCTCGTAGATGTAGTGTAGCTTGTCGGAGAACGACCTCACCTTTACAATTCTCAACCTTACGTTTAGAAGCCTAAACCTGACCTTTAGGGATACGAAACTGAACCATCTGTTTTTTTATGGGGCATTCGGAAAAGTCAATGAACATATCAACTGCCATTATTTGCATTTCTCGACAATAATGCCTAATATTGCTTGCGAAATTTGATACAATTATCATAAACACTTCAACCTGAAAAACAATGATACCGAACGAAAACACAGCGGAAGCCGATGAATTTGAACGCTTGCTCAATGACTTTATCAATTGCGAGATGTCGGACTACGACTCATCGGATGACGAGGATACCGACAATATCGATGATGACTCTGCCGATGAAGATACCGGTGGTGCAGACGATGGCATGGAAGATTCCCCCATACAGATAACCGATGTCCTTATCGCCTTCTCGCCCGATGAAGAGTATGGCGGCTGCTTCACGCAACGCGGCCAGTTCCGTCTTTCTTCGCTGAAAGATGCATACGTACATGCTGAAATCGTTATTCACAATCCCTATTACCGGCAATTCCGCTGGAGCCGTAAGTTCTGGATTGCTTTGGTATGGGATGGGGAAGAAGTGTTCCGAATTTCGCAGACTTTCCAAATGAACAGCCAGGACGCTTTGGGGAAAATGTATGTCAACTTTCCTGCACCTGATGAGATGTATAAATCAGCCACAAGTCCCCGGCACGAACTTTTCATCATTGTCTATCATAACGATGACGAGCTTTATCACCGCGGTGTCCAGCTGGTTGATATCCCCGAACACTACACATCGTGCTTTCAGTACGAGTCTTTTGCTCTCTACCGCAACAATGTGGGCGAAGAGATAGACTACACGCAACCGGGACGCTCGCAAAACTGCTTCAAACAACAACGTCTGGGTTCCATCCTGATGGCGCAAGGCATGGAAAACCTGTTGTGGAAGGAGGAAGGAGATGACTTCTCTTTTTTTGTCCCGGAATTTGAACTGCACCTATACGATGAGACCGGACGGCTCAAAGCTACGGAATTGAAGTGTGCCGATTCGTGCGAGGCTGCAGGAAAGAAGTACTTTTCCCTATGCTGGGAGATAGGCGGCGGAAAGCGCAACTTCTGGGCCAAGGGAGGCTACCTTGTAGAGGTACGCTTCATGGACGAGACCGTCATATCGGCTCCCTTTGAAGTAGGCAGCAAGGATGTGGAGAGCCTCTATGGCCGCGAATCCATACAACCTAAAAAGAACATCGCCGGAAAAAAGATTGTACATTCCGACAAGGTGGAAAATCCCCTGCAAGCCTTGAATGCCATGATAGGACTGACTAACGTCAAAAGAAAAGTGGAAGATTACCGCAACTTGATGCTCATGGAACAGAAGCGCAACGCCATGGGACTACCAACTCAACCTCACTCGTTGCATGCCGCCTTCATCGGAAATCCGGGAACCGGCAAGACCACCGTGGCGCGCCTCTTCGGCAAAATACTGAAAGAGATGGGGATATTGTCCAAAGGACATGTCGTTTTCGAAGAGCGTAGCACCCTGTTAGGGCAATATTATAGCAGCGAGGGCGAGAAAACCATAGCGGCCATGCAGCGTGCCCAAGGCGGCATCCTCTTCATAGACGAAGCTTATACCCTCTACAAGCCCGAAGACCTCAAAGACCCGGGTATGAATATACTCGAAACCTTGCTCACCGCCCTGGCCGATGAGTCCAACCGCGACTGGATGCTGCTTCTGGCCGGCTATCCCGCCGAAATGAAGAAAATGTTGTATGGCAATCCCGGGCTGGATTCGCGCATCCCCGAATCGAACCGTTACTATTTCGATGACTATAACGTAGATGAGCTGATGCAAATTGCCGAATCCTACTGCCGGCAGAAGTGTTACCGTCTCACCAAGGAGGCACACAAGGCCTTGCAAGGAGTGGTGAAGCGTGCGTATGCCCTTCGTGACGAGACCTTCGGCAACGGGCGTTACATCGAAATCTTGCTAACCAATGAGGTGTTGCAACGCATGGCGCACCGTGTCAATGCCATCCCTTCGCCCAACAGGGAGCAACTGACCATTATCGAAAAAGAAGACATTCCCGCCATCCATCAAGGAGACTACAAGAAGTCTTTAAACAAACTGCACGGAATGATAGGATTGAACCAGCTGAAGAAGAGCGTAAACGAACACTTGAACTTCATGAACCTGATGCGTTTACGTTCCGAACAAGGCATCCATACACCTCTGCCGCCCATGCACATGGTATTTACCGGCAACCCGGGCACCGGAAAAACCACCGTGGCCGACTTCATAGGCGAAATCTATGCCGCCATGGGACTTTTGTCGAAGGGAAACGTGCTGCGAGTGGAACGGAGCGACCTTATAGGAAAACATGTAGGGGAGACGGAGCAGAAAACCAAAGCTATCCTGAAGAACGCACAAGGAAATGTGCTTTTCATCGATGAAGCCTATACGCTATTGGATAAGGGCAACGCGGCAAACGACTTCGGAATAAGGGCCATAGAGACTTTGCTCACTACCCTGAGCCGCGAAGAAACAGACTTGCTTGTCATCATGGCAGGCTATCCGGAGGAGATGAACCAACTGTTGGAAGCCAATCCGGGACTGAAATCCCGCTTCCCTTATATCTTCCACTTTGAAGACTACACGGCAGAGGAGTTGCTGGAAATAGCTGAAGAACATGCCAAGAGAAACGGATACCGCTTCTCGTCCGCAGCAACGAAAGCCCTGAAAGAGTTGCTGACCCGGAAAGTAGCGCACAAAGACCGTCATTTTGGCAACGGCCGCTTCGTTACAAGGCTCATCAGCACGCAGATAATCCCTGCCATGGGCAGCCGCGTCGCAGCCCTTCCTCCCGACAAATTGAAAAACAAGACGGTGCTTCAAACCATACTTAAACAAGACATTCCCACCACTGTCGATGGCCTGCAGGAGATGCAGGCAGAGGGCTTTGATGAAAAAAGCATCGCCCGTTCCCTGCGACGGCTGGACAAGCTGGTGGGCCTGGCCCAGGTGAAAAAAGCCATACATGATTTTGTCAATGTGTCGCGCTATCTCCATAGCCAGGGGTTGGAATATACCGGAAACGGTGGTCCGCTGAAATGGAGTTTTACGGGAAACACCGGCACCGGCAAGAGTACCGTAGCGGGCATTCTGGCTGAACTGCTACGTGCCATGAACTTGTTGGAAAAGGGACACCTCGTGGAACTCAAGGCCGAGGAGATATACAATGTGCAAGAGTATAAGGTGGATGAAATTCTGCAAACGGCCATGAAGCGTTCGCGACAAGGATTGTTGTTTGTGGATGGCGATGCACCCGTCTTCAAACAACCGCAATCCCACTTCGATGGTGAAAAGCTGCGGTTGCGGCTTACCTCACTCATGGCCCAGATGCCGGGAAGTTATGCGCTGATTATTGCCGAGCACGAGACCATTCGGCAACCTTTGGTCAAAAGCCTGAGTCAGTGCGGGGTAGTGGAGTTTGACCACACGCTCCATTTTGAGGACTATTCGTCTGATGAGTTGATGCTTATCCTGAAGCAAATGCTGAAAGCACGGCACCTGAAGATGGAAGAGGGAGCGCAAGCCGTCATGGCCCGGTACATTGGCCAACTGTGTGCAAACCGTGAATTGGGCTATGCCAATGCACGCACCATGAAACTGATTGCACGTGCCATTGCCAACATCGCCCTGCTACGCGAGAGCAAACAGAAACCCGGAAAGGCGAAAGGCACGGTTCTGGCAATCGATGTAGAGGGATTTGTCTGGATGGATATACGCAAAAAGGTGGGGTTCAAGTAGTTACTTGAACCCCACCTTTTATATAGCAAAGCTTAGGACACCTATGGCTTATCTCCCTTGTTACTTGATGATATCCAATGCCTTGAAGCATTTTACCAGTCTATCTACCGCATAATCCACTTGCTCCTTGGTATGGGTGGCCATCAAGGCAACGCGTACCAATGTGTCTTGCGGAGCACAGGCGGGCGGAATCACCGGATTGATGAAGATGCCTTCGTCGAAAGCAAGCTTCGTCACCGTGAATGTCTTTTCCGTATCACGCACGTAGAGGGGGATGATGGGGGATTCTGTCTCACCTATCTCAAAGCCTGCATCGCGGAACCTCTTCAAAGCATAGTTCGTGATGTCCCACAAACGCTGGATGCGTTCGGGTTCGGACTGGATGATATGAAGCGCTTCGCGTGCTGCTGCCGTGGAGGCAGGTGTGCTGCTTGCCTGGAAGATGTAGGAGCGGGCATTGTGGCGCAACCAGTTGATGACCTCTTTGTCGCCGGCAATGAAACCACCGATGGAAGCCAACGACTTACTGAACGTACCCATAATCAGGTCCACATCCTTCGTTACGCCGAAGTGGTCGCATACGCCGCGGCCTTGCTTTCCGAATACACCCAGGCCGTGCGCCTCGTCCACATAGATGCTGGCGTTGTATTTCTTCTTCAGGCGGACAATCTCGGGCAGATTGGCGAGGTCGCCTTCCATGGAGAAGACTCCGTCCACGACAATCAGTTTCACGGCATCCGGCTCACACTTCTGGAGTTCTTTTTCCAAAGCCTCCATATCGTTGTGCTTGTATTTCAGCTGAGTAGCAAATGTAAGACGGCGACCGTCCACAATGGAAGCGTGGTCGCGGTCATCGCAAATGATGTAGTCCCCACGGCCCACAACAGCAGGAATGATGCCTTCGTTCACCGTGAATCCAGTAGAGAAACAGAGCGCTTCGTCTTTTCCGACAAACTCCGCCAACTCTTTTTCCAATTCAACATGTATATCAAGTGTTCCGTTCAGGAAACGGGAACCGGCACAGCCTGTACCATATTTTTCAGTAGCCGCTATAGAAGCATCAATGATACGTTTGTCGTATGTCAGCCCCATGTATGCATTGGAACCGAACATCAAAACCTTTTTACCATCCATCATTACCTCTGTATCCTGATGGCTGTTGATTGTACGGAAATAAGGATATACGCCCTTTGCCATAAATTGTTGCGGCAAATCGTATTTCGCGAATTTGTCTTGTAGTAAACTCATGAAATGTCTTTTATATAATGAATATATCTGAATCTTATTAAAACAAGTCTTAAAAACAGGGGGCAAAGATAACAAAATATGTAATTAC
>NZ_JAICZW010000076.1 GCF_029057325.1 Bacteroides sp.
CCTTTAATGACTCTTACCTTGTGACCGACAGTAACGACTTCGCTGTCAAGGCTGACTGCATCCGGATTCAAGTCCATCACAAACTTAAAGTCCTCCATCTGTTTGTCGGGAACCACCAGCATGGCATGCGTGGCAAGGTCTTTCATATAGAAAAGAGGAACATGATAGACATTGGACAAGTCACAAGCTGTCTGTTTGGTAGAATGGACAAACACCAAATTACGGATAATCGGCACTTCGCTACGCTTACGACGATACTTCAACTGCGAAACGACGAAACGCGTAGGAAGATAGTAATCGAGTGCCAGCTGTTCTTTCGACTTAAGTCGGTCCAAAAATCTTCGGACTGTAAACTCTTGCTTGTCACGGGTACGGGCTGCAAACCAATACATCTGTTGTTCAGCCATTTAGAAAATTCATTTCGAAGGAAAAAGCTCAGTTTCGGGTGCGCTTCGCGGTTTGAACGAGACATTTTTCCCACTCAAACCGTGCCACACGCCAATACGAGGCTAACTATCTGTAAAAAAAACTATTACACAAGAAAAACGTTTAATAAACGTTCGTTTAATGAACGCAAAGATAAGGCTGTTTTTCCAATCCTCAAAATGTTTAATAAAAATTTTTTATAACACGTATTTGTTTGCTGTGTAAAGTATTGGTATATAAGAATATATGTATATTTCGTTTTTATTCAAATTTCATTCTATTTGACGTGTTTTTATGAACATGGGGGTTCGTAAATATTGACGTTTATTAAACGAACGTTTAATAAACGTTTCAAAATCCGGGCATATCATCCTATACTTCAACCCATTACACACCCATCAGAGCAACTTTTGAAGAGACTGCAAGCCTTGCAAAATCATCTGTGTCCATCCGTTCCATTCTCGTCACCCACATACCCTATAGACATACCCGCAAGATATTGATAATGTGTAACAGCAAAAACAAATATCGTGTCAGCAAAAAATTAATTCCTTGCCTGCACGATATTAATTTTCCTTTTTTCTATATATTTGCGCTGTTTTTTGCGGGCATAAACCTGTCAAAAGCAACTTAACTAACAATTAATCAATAATTTAAAACAGAAATCATGGCAATGCATACTTGGTTTGAATGTAAAATCCGTTATGAAAAAACAATGGAAAATGGAATGAACAAAAAAGTGACTGAACCTTATCTGGTAGATGCCCTCAGCTTTACAGAAGCGGAAGCACGCATCATCGAAGAAATGTCACCGTTCATTTCAGGAGAATTCACCGTATCAGATATCAGACGAGCCAATTACAGCGAATTGTTCTCCAGCGATGAGGAGGCTGCCGACCGTTGGTTTAAATGCAAACTGATATTCATCACACTGGATGAAAAGAGCGGTGCGGAGAAGAAGAGTTCTACTCAAGTGCTGGTACAGGCTGCCGACCTGCGCGACGCGGTGAAGAAACTGGACGAAGGCATGAAAGGTACAATGGCCGACTATCAAATAGCATCGGTAGCGGAAACGGCCCTTATGGACGTATATCCGTATAGCGCTGAGCCAGATGATAAACCAGAGGTATAACTCATGCCCTAAGCGATGATTGCAGAAAACTTAAAACAAGTATTGAACGAACTGCCTGAAAAGGTACGGTTGGTGGCTGTCTCCAAATTCCACCCAAATGAGGCGATAGAAGAGGCATACCGGGCAGGACAACGTGTGTTTGGAGAGAGCAAAGTGCAAGAGATGACCGCCAAATACGAAAGTCTCCCCAAAGACATCGAATGGCACTTCATCGGGCATCTGCAAACGAACAAAGTAAAATATATCGTACCCTACGTGGCGCTGATTCACGGGGTAGATTCTTACAAACTATTGGCAGAGGTTGACAAGCAGGCCGCTAAAGCGGGCAAAACCGTCAACTGCCTGCTGCAACTGCACATCGCACGCGAAGAGACCAAATTCGGGTTCAGTTTCGACGAATGCCGGGAAATGCTGGCATCAGGCGAATGGAAAGCGCTCGACAACATCCGAATCTGCGGACTGATGGGCATGGCTACAAATACAGAGAATGCCGAACAAATCAAAGCGGAATTTTGTTCTTTAAGTAGTTTCTTCCAAGAAGTGAAAAGCAACTGGTTTGCCGACTCCGAATCATTCAAAGAGCTTTCCATGGGAATGTCTCACGATTATCGGGAAGCCATTGCTGCCGGAAGCACGTTGATACGTGTAGGAAGCAAAATTTTTGGAGAGAGAATTTATTGATTACTAAAAAACTATTTATTATGGTAACATTAGAAACTACTTTCGCAGGATTGAAGCTTAGAAACCCCATCATCGTCAGCAGTTCCGGTCTGACAGACAGCGCAGACAAGAACCGAAAACTTTATGAAGCGGGGGCAGGAGCCATCGTCCTCAAATCTCTTTTTGAGGAACAAATCATGATGGAAGCCGACTGGATGGGAGATGCCAACATGTATCCCGAAGGCAGCGACTACCTCGTGGGGTATATCAGACAGCACAAGTTGGGCGAGTACTTGAACCTGATTAAGGAGAGCAAGAAGGTTTGCCACATTCCCATCATCGCCAGCATCAACTGTTATCAGGATGCCGATTGGGTGGAGTTTGCTTCCCAAATAGAAGAAGCCGGCGCTGATGCCTTGGAAATCAACATCCTCGCCCTCCAGACAGAAGTACAATATACCTACGGTGCTTTTGAGCAACGCCACATCGACATTTTAAGCCACATCAAGAAAACGGTGAAAATCCCCGTCATCATGAAGTTGGGCGACAACCTGACCAATCCGATAGCCTTGATTGAACAGCTTTATGCCAATGGCGCTGCTGCTGTAGTGATGTTCAACCGTTTCTACCAACCGGACATCAACATCGAGAAGATGACGCAAGTGGCCGGAAACGTATTCAGCAACGAAGCCGATTTGTCCAAAGCCCTGCGTTGGATTGGTATCGCCTCAGCAACGGTAAGCCATATAAGCTATGCGGCTTCAGGCGGAATCCATACTCCCGAAGGAGTTGTCAAGGCGATATTGGCAGGTGCTTCAGCGGTGGAGATATGTAGCGCAGTCTATCAGAAGTCAGCCTCCGTCATCGAAGCATACCTTCACTTCCTCCATTCATGGATGGACGGCAAAGGGATGGAAAGCATCAGCCAATTTAAGGGGAAACTGAACATAAAAGACGTAAAAGGCATCAATACCTTTGAACGCACCCAGTTTCTGAAATATTTCTCTTCGCACGAATAAAGGAATAAGGCTGACAGATATAGTCAGACGCATTGAATTGCGAAATATAAAAAAGAGTGAACTGCACTCAGGAAGTCGGGCATAGACTTTTCGGGGAGGGCAGTTCACTCTTATTCGTTTGTTTTTTCAGACTGATGCGGTTTTATATCTCTAC
This sequence comes from Bacteroides sp., assembly GCF_029057325.1. Classification (GTDB taxonomy): domain Bacteria; phylum Bacteroidota; class Bacteroidia; order Bacteroidales; family Bacteroidaceae; genus Bacteroides. Next base: position 3,392 of record NZ_JAICZW010000076.1, read on the forward strand.
CAGGTGGATATCCGGCAACGTTATGTCCACATTGCCGTCATTCCAACTCGTATGCTGATACATCATGATGTTCTGTATGTCCCGCAAGGTCATATCGCCTTCCAGATATACAAACTTCAAGGTGGCGGCACCATCTATAATCATAATCAGCTCTTTCACCTTGTCTCCTTTGCGGCTCATGTAGAATTCCGAACTTGAAACGTTTCCCTTCTGCTTCATCAAAAGCTCGTATTTGGACGACTGCACCAAAGAGCGGAGGTCTTTACGCATCTCTTTCTTCACGTTATTGTCCATGGTGGAGAGCACTTGCACGGAGTTCAGTTGTCCGGACACTTTTCCGATATACACATCCTTTGTAAACAGATTCGGATTCGTCTCTATCATCGCTTTGGAGATGTAAACAGACGATACACCTTTCATATCACCATACTTGTTGAACAAATTTTTCTGTGCCTGGCAAAGCAAAGGCAAGAGCAGCAGCATACCTGCCAAAATCATTTTGATTGTTTTCATATCACATTATTGTTGGATTTCCTTTTTTATTTCCTGATTCACTTTCGTGACATCCATTCGTGTCTCTTCTATCTGCTCAATTCCCTTGTTCAGATTCACGGATACCTCTATCAGCGTGGCCTGCAATGCCTTGTAGGCAGCCTCCGGATCGGAGAATGTGTCTTGGGGAGTAGAAGGACGCATCCCCTCTCCCATGTTCGTAATGCCATAGCCGATGCCTACAAGAATCAGGATAGTAGCGGCAATGCCCCCTATCCAGCGCCAATTGCGTTTGGCCTTGTTCCGGCGGAAGAAGCGTTGTTCCTCTTCAGCCTTTTCATCAATCATCCGCTTCAGTTTGTCTTCCAATCCGGCGGGAACATCCTCCATGGCTTCTTCCGGGAATAAGCCGAGAAAGAGTTTCCTTTCCTTCCGCAAGTGTTCGGGCAGCTCTTCAGTCTTGAAAGCTTCCTTCAACAGCTCTTCTTCCTGCTCGTTGGTATTCCCTTCATAAAATTCGGCGAGCATCCTTTCAATTTCCTTGACTTCCATAGTTACTCCATTTATTAAATTCCTCACGTATCTTTTTCCTTGCCCGCGACAACAAGACACGGACATTGGTCGCATTCAACCCGGTGAGCTGCTCTATCTCTTCGTACGAGCATCCTTTGACATCGCGCAGCGTCACTATTTTCTGCTGTTGCTGCGGCAATCCGGAAATGATGTGTCTCACCTGCCGCGCTTCGTCTCTCGCCTCCAAATCATCTGCTTGAGAAACATGCTGCACTTCGGTCAACTCCACACACTGCCTGTTCTGGACATATTTTCCGGAACGGAGCAAATCGAAGCACATATTCTTCACCAATGTGACGCTGAACGCTTCCGGATTACTGATGACAGCCAGCCCGTCCCTTTTCTCCCACAACTTCAGATAAGCTTCCTGCACTAGGTCTTCGGCATCGGCAGCATTCTCCAACAGCTTGTAGGCTATGCAGTACAGTTTACGATGATATGATAGAAACTCTTTTTTAAAACTCTCAGCGTCCATGTGCTCTAATCGATAGTAGATTTCCGTTTATACCCTACAGACGTAAGGAAAAAGAATTTTGTTACACGACAAAAAGAAAAAATCACTTTCGCTGCAAACCGGCAACGAAAGTGATTCCATATTTTAAGTGCCACAAACTTTTAGAACCAATAGATATAAGCCAACGTGCTCATGCTAATCACTATCCACAACAGCACACCCTGCACCAGCGGCTTGATGCCTACCGCCTTCAGCACATCGCGCGACAGGGAAGCTCCGATGAAGAAGAGCGTAATGGTCAGCGTCTTGCGTGCAAAGTCATTGATACCCGCACCAATCTGTACACCAATTTCCGTAGTGGCCAGCACATACGTATTGAAAATCATGGCCAACACAAAGAAGAAGATGAACCAGGGAATGCTGATTTTCTGTCCCTTGCTCTTGAAGATGAACGAGGTGACAAACGCCAAAGGAATAATCCACAACGCACGTGTCAGCTTGATGGTAGTGGCCACCTGCAGAGCTTCCTCCCCGTATGCGGCACCCGCACCTACCACCGAACTGGTGTCGTGAATGGCTATCGCCGCCCACGTACCGAAATCCTGCTGGCTCATATCCAAAGCATGGCCGATGGCGGGAAAAATGAACAGGGCAATGGCATTCAAGATGAATATGGTGCCCAATGCCACCGACATTTCGCTGTCCTTCGCCTTCAGTACCGGACCTACGGCAGCAATGGCACTACCCCCGCAGATGGCCGTACCCGAACTAATTAGATAAGAAGTGTCCCGATCCACCTTCAACATCTTACGCCCAATCAGCCAGCCGATGAGCATCGTGCCCACCACAGAAAGAATGGTGAACTCCATACCTTCCTTGCCGGAAGCCAAAGAAGCCTGCAAGTTCATCCCGAAACCCAAACCGACCACGGAATATTGCAACAAATACTTGGAAACCTTCTTATTGAACTTAGGATGCGCCTGTCCGCACAACAAAGCGAAAGCCAATCCCAAAAACAGCGCTACCGGAGGGGTGACCCAAGCGGAACATGCCTGCATACCGGGAACATAATCCAACAATAAGAAAACCGATAGAATCACAAGAAGGGCCACATAGATACTCTTCCGATTGTCTTGAAGAAAATTTAAAGCCATACGTTTTTATTATTAAAGTTTATCTTTTTCCGGGAGCAAAGGTAGGCTTCTTTTTGCAAACTGACCAATCGTTTCTGTTTATATGCTATAACATATAATTATAATGCATCGCAAACTGCATGAATACCTGTACCAGACCGCTCTCCTGCCCCTGCGGCTGTGCGAAACAAAATTCACGCGGCATGGGCATATCTTTGATTTCCACCACCCGCAACAGTCCGGCATAAAGCTCCCTACTGATAGAACGCACTGAAACAATTCCCAAACAATCGGTATGCTCCAAAAAGAGTTTGATGCTTTCCGTACTTCCCAGATACATCAGTACTTTCAAAGAGGATAACTTTATATTATGCTGCAACAGACTCCGCTCAAAAACATCCAACGTGCCGGAACCTCTTTCGCGAAGCACCAAAGGCAGCCCCGACAGCTCTTCAGAAGTAATCTCTTCGCCTACGGCCAGCTTGGAATTGGCACGAATCACCGCCACCAACTCGTCTTCAAGGAAAGTGGTATATTTCAGATTGGGCAGGCGAAACACACCTTCCACCAGCCCCAGGTCGATGCGATGTTCTTGCAACGCCGCTTCTATCTCACGCGAATTGCCATTCATCAACGACAAGCTGACTTTGGGGAACTTCCCTATGAAACCACCCAGCATGGCCGGAAGCACATATTGGGCGATAGTGGTACTGGCACCCAGCCTCAGTTCGCCGGTATATTCGTTGTGCAGCAAGTGCATCTCATACTCCAACTGCTTATACTCCTCCAATATCCGCTCACAATGTTCCAGCAACAGCTTCCCCGATTCGGTCAGGCTGATTCTGCTTCCCTGCCGGTCGAACAAACGGGTCCGGTAGGCCGCCTCCAGTTCCTGCACGTGCTTGGTAATGGCAGGTTGGCTGACAAACAATTCTTGCGAGGCTTTCGTGAAGCTCAAGTTCTTCGCTACAGCCTGAAACACTTTCAAACGGAAATCGCTCATAACGGCAACTTTTATATATGTAAGTTTCGCCTGTCTTTGATAGGCTGTCAGAATGCCTCATTCATGAAACAAATAAATAGAAAAGCCCTGCGCGCTTGTTTACTTGTTCACTGACAGTAAGTTCAAGAACTTGTGAAACTTGAGTTATATTACAATTCTTCAGGCTGGACGCCCAGCACGTGCGACAAAGAGTAGAGCACCGAATCGCAGACACAAGGAACAGGCGTTTGCGGAGCAGCCATCATGAAATAGAGGGCCTGACAGTCGGCTTCCCCTTTCTCCTCCTTTTTGTCGAAGAACTTCCGCAGCTCCTCTTCCACCCTATCGGCATACAGGCGATGGAAAGGCACCAATGCCAACCGCTTCACGTCAGCCGAATCCAAAGCAAGATTCATCAAATCGAGGAACAAATCAGCAGAAGTAACCATACCGGCAGTATTGACACACGAAAACACGAGTTCACCCAACGACGTGCGGCATGCCATACCGTCCAACTCCTTCAGATTGGCAGGACAGCAATGGGGCAATACAGGCATCTCACCATCATGCACCAGCAGCACTTGTATCTCGTTGTCACCTTCACGCAATCCGGCATCAAGAGCCAGACAGGTGAACCAAGCAGACAAATCCATGTCAGGCAATTCACGCCCCAACCGTTCTGCCAAAAAGGATTTTATATTTGAGACCGTCTCGTCAAGGAACGAAACATCCACCAATATCACATTTGCTGAAAACTTTATATTCTTCTCCATGCTATACCGTCATAAATTACAGGGGTCAAAGATAGCGAATATAATTTATCTTATAATCGCAATCAGGCTGATAAGTTTATTCATCACCACGGCTTTTTTATTTACGGTAGTTAAAGCCGAACATTTTTCACGCAAAACACCCAATGGGACATATCTACTCCCCGATAATGCTTGACGATGGTATCTATCAGGTCCATCCCGTTGCGAAGCGCCACATTTCGGGAAGCGATATTCGTATCTCTAATAATGGAATACAGCGCATGGAAGTGCAGCGTGTGAAAGCCATATTCACGACAAGCCGTCGCGGCTTCCGTGGCATATCCTTTGTGCCAATACTTATGAGCCAGCAAGTAACCTATTTCAGGAACTTGCGCCCCTTTGTATTCCTGCATGGTAATGCCGCATTGCCCTATCATTTCCCCCGTATCTTTAAGGAACATGCCCCACAAGCCGAATCCATGCTCCCTATATCGCAAAAGTTGCTTCTGCATCCAGGCAAGAGTCTCTGCCTCATCGAAAGCCCCATTATAAGCATACATCACCTTTTCATCTTGCAGCATCGAAGCCAAAGCCCCCATGTCCGCAAGAGTCATTTCACGTAATTGCAACCTGTCGGTTTCTAAGATTGGATGTGTCATAAAATGATTTGTTTATACCATTGCTTACATTTGTAAGCACCTGGCAATCTGTTACTCATAGGTTTTATTGTCATTTTTTAATATTATAAAATACATTCTCTCAGTTGGTACCCACGCATTGAACCTTTTTCTATGATAAAACTAAGGATTTCTATGACTTTTAGTTTCAATCTAAAGTCTCTTTTGATGTTATCCTTGTTTTCAAAAATGAATTTTCTCATGAACCGTTCAATATAAAACAATGTATTGGATTCCAAATCATCTAAGACTAACGCATTATTTTTCGATACTATTGCGTAAAGCCATTCAATTCCTTCCTTTTTAAAATTGCTGCCAATTGTACATAGAACCCTTGACACGGAATACAATACGGCAGGGATATGACTAAGCTCCTTTGATGTCATAGAATAAAATTCAATATTAGCTATTGTTAAACTATGCCATGACTTGATTCCTTCTTGCCACCAGCGCCATGCTAACAGATAACTTATTATGACATCATTCAGATGGTATCCTCTTGGATTTAAGCACAAATCTTTGATAAAGGGATACATTTTCCTCCAAATATACCAAAATTGCTCATCCCTATACATAGTATCTTCTGCACTAACCATTTCATCAATAAACAACGTAGTTTCTTCTGTTGCTATCAGAAATTTTAAAATTGGGTCTATATTCCACAATAAGATACTCTTCGTTGACAATTGCCTTCCCCTCTGCATCATAATCGCAAACACAAGCCTCCCAAGTGGTTTGCAACAATTCCGAAACGGTTAATGTAGGTTCAGAATCATCGTCATCATCACTACAACTTGTCAGAAATGCCATACTCAGCAGCAATGCCATGTACCAAAATTTGAATTGATAGTTCATACTTTCATCCTTTTTTAGTTTGAATTTAATACTATACTCTCTATAATTAAGATTTTGCACAAAGCTACAGGTATATCATGAAACAACTCTCAACCTATGTTGAGAATCGCAAGAGACAAGACCACTGCCTAATATTGGAATCCCTCTTTCTTAATCCCCACTCTTGAGGTAATTAGCTATCTAAAACAGCGCTTTTAATTTGTTATATATTCGTTTATCGTTCGTTAGACAATTGTTTACTATACGTTAGACAGCCGTTGTCGTTTCGTTAGACAGCTGTCTAACGAATTAAACTCGCCGTTCCGACGGATATTCCCGTACAATCGGGCAAATAAAAATCCAGGTTGATGCTTTAATGTCACTGATTTACCGCTTGCCATTCTTCGCTATGCAGAATGACAATGCCGTCAGTCACCTTATATTCATGCCATTAGGGGTTGAAAGTGATTTCCTTGCGGATGCGGCTCAGATGTGTCGGCGTAATTTGCAGGTAGGAAGCAAGCTCCTTCAAAGGTACTTGCTGCAAGATTTCAGGACAGGTGGCAAGCAGTTCCAGATAACGGTCTTTGGGCGATTTGCGATATAAATCCAGAAAGCGGTCGTAAGTCTGCCTGAAAAGAGCTTCTGCCGTTTGCGCATATATTGCTGGATTTTCTTGAAGCAGATAGCTGACTATACGGCTGTCGCAGACAAATACATCGGCGTTCGTGACAGCGACAATATCCGTCCGTACAGGATTGTTTGAAACCAAATTCAGATAATCGCCTACGGGAGTGCCACCAAACACCAATCCTGTCACCCGTTCATTCCCTTCAGAATCGATGACGGAATATTTGAATATGCCAGTTTGGATAAAGCCAAACAGACTTTTCGATTCGCCAGTCCGGCAAAAACATTCACCTTTCTTATAATGACGCAATGTCCCATGCCCAGCACAGAGGTTGCGCCAGAAATCAACATCAACATTCGTTAGGTATGTATTGAAACTATCCATCCGTACTACTATATAAATCGTAATTGCCCACAAATATAGGACAAAACAGGGAATCCCCATTCGATGAATGATTTTTTGTTCAGAACTTACAAATGACATTTTGACATCTATACTACAAATCATCCGGTCATTTTGTCTGATTTACTTCATTGGCAAATCTTTTGCGCCTCCTCAAGTGTTATTGAAACAGGTAAAAAGAAAATAAGAAAGGAGAACAGAATATGAATTTCAACAATTTCACTATCAAAGCACAAGAAGCGGTGCAGGAGGCCGTGAACCGGGTACAAAGCCGGGGACAGCAGGCCATCGAACCCGTACACTTGCTGCAAAGCGTGATGAAGGTGGGCGAAAACGTCACCAACTTCATCTTCCAGAAACTGGCGATGAACGGGCAGCAGATAGCGCTCGTACTGGATAAACAGATTGACTCGCTTCCGAAAGTATCGGGCGGAGAGGTCTATCTCAGCCGCGAGAGCAACGAAGTGTTGCAGAAAGCCACGCAATACTCCAAGGAAATGGGCGACGAATTCGTCTCCATCGAACCGATATTGCTGGCACTGCTCAACGTAAAGAGCACCGCCTCCAGTATCCTGAAAGATGCCGGAATGACGGACAAGGAGCTGCGTAGTGCCATCACCGAGCTGCGCAAAGGCGAGAAAGTGACCTCACAATCGAGCGAAGACACCTATCAGTCGCTGGAGAAGTATGCCATCAACCTGAACGAAGCAGCCCGAAGCGGCAAACTGGACCCGGTCATCGGCCGTGACGAGGAAATCCGCCGCGTATTGCAAATCCTGAGCCGACGTACCAAGAACAACCCCATCCTGATAGGCGAGCCGGGTACGGGTAAGACCGCCATCGTGGAAGGACTGGCACACCGCATCCTGCGCGGTGACGTGCCCGAGAACCTGAAGAACAAGCAGGTCTATTCCCTGGATATGGGAGCGCTAGTGGCCGGAGCCAAGTACAAAGGCGAGTTTGAAGAGCGTCTGAAAGCCGTCATCAACGAGGTGAAGAAGTCCGAAGGCGACATCATCCTCTTCATCGACGAAATCCACACACTGGTAGGTGCCGGCAAGGGCGAAGGCGCCATGGATGCCGCCAACATCCTGAAGCCTGCCTTGGCACGCGGCGAACTGCGGAGCATCGGTGCCACCACCCTCGACGAGTACCAGAAGTATTTCGAGAAGGACAAGGCGCTGGAACGCCGTTTCCAGATTGTCATGGTGAACGAACCCGATACGCTGAGCACCATCTCCATCCTGCGAGGACTGAAGGAGCGGTACGAGAACCATCACCACGTCCGCATCAAGGACGATGCCATCATCGCCGCCGTGGAACTGAGCAACCGATACATCACCGACCGCTTCCTGCCCGACAAGGCCATTGACCTGATGGACGAGGCCGCCGCCAAGCTGCGCATGGAAGTGGACTCTGTGCCGGAGGAACTGGACGAAATATCCCGTAAAATCAAGCAGTTGGAGATTGAACGAGAAGCCATCAAGCGCGAAAACGACCAGCCCAAACTGGAACTGATTGGCAAAGAACTGGCAGAGTTGAAAGAGCAGGAAAGCTCCTACAAGGCAAAATGGCAGAGCGAAAAGACCCTGGTCAATAAAATCCAGCAGAACAAAATAGACATCGAGAACCTGAAGTTCGAAGCCGACAAAGCAGAGCGCGAAGGTGATTACGGCAAGGTGGCCGAAATACGCTATGGCAAGCTACAGGCCCTGAACAAGGAAATCGAAGAGACCCAGCAGAAACTGCACGAGATGCAGGGCGACAAGGCAATGATTAAGGAGGAAGTGGATGCCGAAGACATTGCCGACGTAGTATCGCGCTGGACCGGCATCCCGGTAAGCAAGATGCTGCAAAGCGAAAAGGAGAAACTGCTGCACCTGGAAGACGAACTGCACCGCCGTGTCATCGGGCAGGACGAAGCCATCGAGGCGGTCAGCGATGCCGTGCGCCGCAGCCGTGCCGGACTGCAAGACCCGAAACGCCCCATCGGCTCGTTCCTCTTTTTAGGGACTACCGGTGTAGGTAAAACAGAGTTGGCCAAGGCATTGGCAGAGTTCCTCTTCGACGACGAGACGATGATGACCCGTATCGACATGAGCGAGTATCAGGAGAAGCACAGCGTCTCCCGTCTGGTCGGAGCGCCTCCGGGATACGTGGGTTATGACGAAGGTGGCCAGCTGACGGAAGCCGTCCGCCGCAAGCCCTACTCCGTGGTGCTGTTTGATGAAATCGAGAAAGCACATCCCGATGTCTTCAACATCTTGCTGCAAGTGCTCGATGACGGACGTCTGACGGACAACAAGGGCCGTACGGTCAACTTCAAGAACACCCTCATCATCATGACCTCCAACATGGGAAGCGGCTACATCCAAAGCCAGATGGAGAAGTTGAACAGTTCCAACAAGGAGGAGATTGTAGAGGAAACCAAACGGGAAGTGATGAACATGCTGAAGAAGACCATCCGTCCGGAGTTCCTGAACCGCATTGACGAGACCATCATGTTCCTGCCGCTGACGGAGAAGGAAATCAAACAGATTGTGACCCTGCAAATCCAAAGCGTGCAGAAGATGCTGTCCGGCAACGGCGTGGAGCTGGCCTTGACCGATGCCGCCACCGACTTCCTCTCCACCGCCGGATATGACCCCGAATTCGGTGCCCGTCCGGTGAAGCGTGCCATCCAGCACTATCTGCTGAACGACCTGTCCAAGAAGTTGTTGGCGCAAGCGGTGGACCGTAGCCGCCCGATAACGGTGGATGTCAATGCGACTAATGACGGATTGCTATTCAGAAACTAAACCAGACTTTCCATCATAAAAAACAGCTTTGAAACCAATGTGTCTCAAAGCTGTTTTTCTATCTGTTCCCGGCACGCCCGGATTCGTCTTCCTTTTATTCAGCGCTTTCTTCTTCCACCGCTTGTTTCTCTTCAAAGTCGGTCAAACCGTTCTTCACAAGCAGGTTATACCAAGAAATCAGTTTCTTTATATCCGAAACATGAACACGGTCGCGATCGAAAGTAGGCAACACTTCCGCCAGATAACCACGCAAATCATCAGCAGATGCCTTCTTCAAATCCATCTCTACCGCTGCACCGTTCTCCTTATTCTTCATGGACAGAAACACTTCTCTCAAAGGAACGTCATCCGTATCTGTGTACATGGCGATATCGCCCAAAGAAATGATCTTCTCATTGCCGTATGCAGGGAAACGTTTCTTATCGACAAGCGACTCCACAATCAACATATTCTTTCCCTGAGAAACAAGTTTATACAATCCCGGTTTACCGGAAATAGACAAAATAGTCTTCAACATAGTATATTCAGTTTTGAAATTAATGGTTATTTTTCCTAGGGGCAAAGATAATGCAAGCAACAGAGAA
>NZ_JAICZW010000077.1 GCF_029057325.1 Bacteroides sp.
TCCTCTTTTTTATGTCCATGTACGTGGAGGGAGAGATATGCAAATCCTTGCAAAGAGTTTTGATGGTGACTCCACTCTGTTTTCTCGTCCGCTCGATAAAAAATCCCAACGAAGAGTGAATAAAATTTTTGCTCATCTAAATGAATTATTAGAGTGATAAAAATAAAATAAGCGGTATGATTTTCTTACATTTTGCAGCCTATCGCCCAAATATGACGCGAAGGCCGCAGACAGGCTCTTCAGCAACGTGCTGAAGACGGGACACCACGAAGTGCATTGGGGCACTGCCTTCCATCTGGCGCAGCGGTACGGCGTGCAGGTTCGGTATGAAGCGCCTCCCGGAGAGGAGGAGAAAGTTTCAAAGTTTCAAAATTTCAACGAGCCGCTCACGCACACACACGCGCACGCATAGAGAAGAGTAGAAAAAGCGATGGCGTGCTGCTGTTGGGAGCGTCCACCATATCGGACAACAGTATGGGACGAAACATGCGTAAAGCTTTCGACCACAACCTTGAAAAAAGCCGGTACGTATGCCAAAGAGGATGGAAAACAGACCAAACAGCGGCAACTCTCACAATCCCTGAAACATTCTCCCTCTCACGCGCACGCGTATGTACGCGTGTGTGTGTGCGTGAGAAAGCGGATGAAATTTTGAATTTTTGAAATCTTTGAAATCTTGAGATTTTGAATGTCCAAACCTCTGTGCCACATTCGTCAACGTCACCTTTACGCCGCCAATGTTCACCTTTAGGGTTCCCCCAACGCAACTACAATCGTATGCATGCTTGACATTCAGATTTTTAACATCACAAAAGGTAAACAAAAAACATGACATTATCAAATCCGCACCCATAAATAACCGACTAAAACCGACCGGAACCGACCGAAACCGACAAACATGCGGAGCAAACGGTGTATCTTTGTGATAAAGTTTTCAGATTTCTGATTTTATAATACTGAACTCTGAAATTTAAATTGTTTTATTATGATGCATTACCCAAAATATCAAGTGACGAACGAGCAAAGCCCGCTGAAAGGCCTCCGGCATGCGCAACCTGTGAGTATCAATCTCATCAGCGTCATTTGTGTGCTCCTCCTGTCGGCTCTAAATAATCAATCAATCAACTTAAACTTCTACGGAAGGCTTCACATAACTCAACGCAACCCTGCTCCTTTGCATATAAGCCTCCGCACTAAACAAATTTTCATCAGTCTGCCCATGGTTAATCACCACATCCGCCACATAATGCTTGTCGTGCATATCGTCCACACAAACCAACCAGCACCCTTTCTCTTTGATGGCACGCTGATAATCCGTAGTAAAGAAATAATTATCGAGCACCATTATCTCATCACCGCGGAGCCGGGAAAGGAAATCATCGAAATGCGTCTCCTCCCGTAGCGCCACATAAGGGCAGACTTGCTCCATCTCGCCTATCTGGTAAGCCGTAAGGTGGCAGGTAAAGAAGGTACAGGCAAAATCAGCTTTCAGCATGTCAGCCAAAGCCAATGTACGGACAAAGTGACCATAGCCGATAGCAGCACCGGCATCGGCACGGAAATAGTTTTTTTTCAAAGGGAAACGGAATGAAATAAATGTTTCACGGATTCACTGCATTCCAATTATTCGGGTTTATCATTCAGTAAACTGATAGTTTGTGAAAATTCCGATACAATCATGGGCATAAGAGGATTGTCAGTCCTTACAATAATGGCAGCATGGTTGACTATCCCATATTCATCTTTGACAGAAGCAGAAATGAATGTGAACAAATCTTGATAAATATAAGAAGAGAGCCAATGCTTGAAAAGTCTGTTACGTATAGATTACCGTTGATCGCCTGTTCCACAAATATAAAGCAGCACACTTTTATTATCGTGAAAGAAAGATTCAACAATAGCTATTATTGTTTCCTTCACCTTAGCGTCACGAGGTGACTTCTTATTATTGGAGTTAATAATTACCAGTTGGTAAGTTTCAAATGAAAAAGAGGTATCATCGTATTCAAATCCTACTAAATAATGCGCACCGTAATCCGTAGAGAATATAACGAATGCCTTATTGGTCGCATATTCTGTCTGATAAGGAGCCTTAGCGTTTATGTTATCTATACAAAGAATCACAGCACAAATATTTGACCTATTTTTTTGCCGGTACGTTGCTCATACAAGGATGCGAGTTCTATTTTCATCTTTTTTACGCATTCTTGCTTCTTTTGTTTGGCAGCCATGAACCGACGGACAGCGTCTTCACGTGTCATTTTTTTGCATTCGTATCCATCATACACTCCTTTATCATTACTAAAACATTAAAATCGCTACGCAAAGATAAACATCTTTTTAGAGAATCACAAAATCATGTCCCCTCTTTATTTATGGAGCAGCCCGTACTTCATTTCCGCCAATTCCCAATCCGTCTGTGTATCCAAATCCTGCACCTCCAGTTCTGAAAGAACCAGACCGGCAGTATTTGTGCCCCAAAAGGTCTTCTCACGGACAAAGGAAGCCGTCTTTGCAACATAGAACTGACCGGCATCGTGATAAATGGGTTCCAAATCTTGCGAACGAGAAGAAATGTATTCAGGATAAACCATGCTGATTTTTCCATCCACGGGATGTTTGCCTACAAATGAATCCCCCTTTTCTAACACACCTCAAACGGATACAGATTCTCCTCGATATTCTTCAGCTCCGCCACCGCCTCAGCCTGTTCCGCAGTCAAATCCGACTGTCCCCAAGCATCTATGATGGCATGGGCTTCCTGCAACAACGGTTCTTCATAGACTTCCCCGTAGGCATAAGCCAGCAGGCGAACCTTGAGCAGAGAGGCGGGAAGCAGGTTCAGAATACGATAAATGCGATCCAGCACACACTGCTTTTTCCGTTCTTTATCTCCATCATCGTAGATAGTGGCATTATACCCCATCAACAGAGCGAGGCACACATTGGCTTCCTCGCAAGCATCGGAACTTTGAACCGGGAAAAAAGAATCGGACTTAACAAGCACCTCCTTGTTCAACCGGCAAAAAGTATCGGAATAGACCGGTTCGCCATCCATACCAAGACACATCAACTGGTGGGCCATACGTTGAAGCTCAAGAGCATGAGAAGTTAAATCACTCATTTTTTTAATTATTTTGTTTAAGGAATTATCAGAAACTAAATCCTATAACTCCTTTAAATGAAATAGCCGTGCAATACTATTCGACTTAAGCAGAAAAGATTACCCTATGATTTTCAAATAGGATTTGGGTACTTTGACACTTGCTGTCAGGATGTCTTTAATGCGGATAACGACGTATGTCTTGTTGGCCTCAACAGCAACCTCACCTTCGATACCGCTAAGCTCTCCTTTAATGACTCTTACC
>NZ_JAICZW010000078.1 GCF_029057325.1 Bacteroides sp.
ACGCTATATGCGTGAGAACCACTATGCTACCTCTTGTATCAAATTCGAAATTTCTCAGGTTTCAACTTTACAAGATAGGCATAACGCTTTCTTTATCTAATATGTTACGGACAGAGTCTTTTCTCAATCCGAATGCAAATGTATAAAAAATCCGTAATATAGCTACCGTTGAGGGTTGATATTACGGAATTTATTCATCTGTTTATCGACATTTTGGTGAAACTATAATATACATATATGGTGATTTATAGCCCAAAATCGGCTATAAATATTCATATATGTTATCTTTCTATCCCTTCCTGATATACACCTTGTGCGACCCTCTTCCCGTGGTTCCGATGCCGCTGTCGGGCGTTTCGCTCCACAGCTTCAGTTCGCGTGCGGCGGCGTTGCGCAGCAGTCCCGTGAGCTGGCAGTAGTCGGTGACCTTCATCAGCGAATGCTGCTCCAAGTAGTCTTGCGCCATCTTCAGGCGTTGTTCCGGCGTGTATCGTTGCGAAGAGCGCTGGAACTTCCATTTGGAACGGTCCAGGTTGCAATGCTGTCCGGTTTCGTGTATGAAATCCTTATCGGCGCGGAAGTTGATGTTCTTGACGCAGATACTCATGGCGTTGCGTTTCTTGCCTCCCGGTTCGGCACTTTCGCGTTCCGCTCCGTCGCGCAGACCTAAGGAGGGGGTGAATACGCCCAATCCATCTATCTTTACGGAGTGCCCTTGTCCCATCTCGCGGGCGATGGCTTGGGTGAGCGATCTCACCAGCCCGATGATGTCGCCGGGGGTGAAGGTGCTGGCATAGTTGATGTGCTCTGCCAAATAGTTCAAATCCACTTGTCCCCAAATCCTCATGCGGGGGAAGAGTACTTTCTCGCCTTCCTCGGTGGGAAGCGTCAATTCTTGCATCTGATATTCTGCCATAGTATTGTGATTTAAGAAGAAGTAATCGGTTGTCCCACTCAAGGTATGGTAGAAAACTACTTTTACTCCCGTTGGGAAAAGGGATTACTCCCGTTATAAACTTGTTTAACCTGCCGCATAAACTTCATCTCGCGCCGCGAGATGTATATCTCGCCTGCCGGGATGTACATCTCAGCAGGCGGGATGTACATCTCAGCGGCTAAGATAAAGTTTTTCTCCGGGATTAACAAACTTTCCGACGGTGAAGTGACGTTTTCTTTCCCATACAGAAGGGTTCTTGTTACTATTGTTTATCTGGCTGAATCCGATGCCTTGTGGAGTGAAGGTCAGGAACTTACCACTTCACCGGTTCGTTCAGGATTACCCCGTCGGCTGCATCTTCTTCCGTGAATGTGTTGCCGCGATATTGCACGCAGAGCATCACGAGCGATTCCGTTCCGTTGTTGCGCACGCTTCGTTTCCCGTCGGGCGCCACACGCACCACGCTGCCTTCTTTCACGGGGAACACCAAACCATCTACTTGAAACTCGCCTTTGCCGCCGAGGAAGAAGTAGAGTTCTTCGTGCTTCTTGTGCGTATGCAGGAAGCCGGTCTCCGTGCCGGGCTGAAACACCTGCATGGAGAATTCGCCGCCGGTGGCGCCGAGGGCCGCTCCTCCAAAGACCTTTCCCGGAATCTTCACTTCGGGGCCGAGTTCCAGTACATATCCGTTCAAATCACTCATTTTGCCCACATTGATGGCTTTGAAATTCGTTGCTTCCGCAATCTGCTCAATCTGTTTCATATTCTTTCCTTTTTAATGGTTAGTAAATAAAGTTTCTTGTTGTCTTTTACGCTGCAAAGGTGCGGACTTATTTTTATTTGCACAAGTAGGTTCTTAACACTCAATTAGTTACCTCGAAGTAACCTTTGCTGGTGTTGAGGTGTTTGCGTTTGGATTTTTTTTTGAAATAATTTCTCTTTGGTGCTTAGAAGGTATTTGATTACTTTTGTAGAGCGAATAGATATACAACATATTATGAATAGAACAACTATCGAAGATGCCCTGTTTCCGGGGTGCCCCATACGGAACATCCTGTCGAGATTCGGCGATAAATGGTCGCTGCTGGTGATATACACCCTTGACAGGCAGAACCGGGCTGTGCGGTTTAAGGAGTTGCAGCGTGAGATTTCGGATATTTCGCAGAAGATGCTGACCGTGACGTTGCGCATACTGGAAGAAGACGGCTTTGTGACACGCACAATCTATCCGGAAGTGCCGCCTCGTGTGGAATATGCCTTGACGGAAAGGGCGAAATCATTACTTCCGCACATCAATGCCTTGATTGGTTGGGCTTTGGAGAATATGGACGCGATTATGAACGATAGAAAGAAAAGTGTAGGAAAAATATAATATGTATGTGCTTATGATAAAATTAGGAAAAACTTGCATCATTGTTTCGGGTATTGTCTTGATGGGTCTGGTGGCATGGGGACTTATGCCGCTGTCATCGGAAACGGGGAAGAAAGAGAGGAGCTATACGGATGTCCTGACCGACACCATCGCTCAAATCGTGGCGGGCTATCCCGGTGAGATAGGCGTGGCTGTCATCATAAACGGCAGCGATACCGTTGCGGTCAACAATGAGAACATCTATCCCATGATGAGCGTGTTCAAGGTTCATCAGGCGTTGGCGGTTTGCCATCAGTTCGACCTTGACGGGCTTTCCCTTGACACATTGATGACCATCAAGAGGGACGAACTCGATGCCCACACTTGGAGCCCCATGCTGAAGGATCATCAGGAGCCGGTGATGACGTTGCCGGTCGGAGATTTGTTGCGCTATACGCTTCAGCAAAGCGACAACAATGCCAGCAACCTGATGTTCGAAAAACTGGTCGGCGTCCCTGAAACCGACCGCTTCATAGCGACACTCATTCCCCGTGCGAGTTTCCGGATAGCCTATACGGAGTCGGAGATGGCAGCCGACCATGCCAAAGCCTATTCCAACTGCACTTCGCCTCTCGGAGCGGCGATGCTGATGGAGCGCCTGTTCACCGACAGCTTGGTGAGCCGCGAGAAGCAAGCCTTCATCCGGAAAGCGTTGGGCGAATGCGCGACCGGCAAGGACCGGATAGCGGCTCCTCTCATTGGCAAGGAAGGGGTGAGCCTTGCCCACAAGACAGGCTCTGGATACATGAAGGAGGGCGGAATACTGGTAGCCCACAATGATGTCGGTTACGTCAGCCTGCCCGACGGCATGCACTATACGTTGGCGGTGTTCGTCAAGGATTTCAAGGGGAACGAGGCGCAGGCCGCACAAGCCATAGCACGCATATCGGAGTGTGTGTACTCGTTGCTGGCGCAGGAGGATTTCGGCACAGGTATTTGAATTGTTATATATTCTAAAACACATCGTTTTATTAGTCAAAACATTACGATGTGTTCGTATATAACGTTACCTTTGTGTATGTTGAACATACTAAACATACCTGCTTATGAAAACACCTTCTCTTTTCCTTCTTCTTTCCCTGTGCCTCGGCGCTTGTGCCGGAGGCAAGTCTTCCGATGGAAAGTCATTGGACGATTGTCCTGAAGTAGCCGATTTCCGGCAAGCCGGCAACGACCCGGTGCTGGTGGTGCAGTTGGACAAAGTAAAAGATACGCTCGACCTGCCGCTGAGCCGTCTGCTGGATGATTTCCGCATTGTGCCGCTCGACAATCGGGAGGAGGCGTTGACCAAAGGAGAGTCTGTGACCGCCTGCGACAACTATGTGGGCATGGGCGGCAGCATGAGGGAGCCTTATCGCCTGTTCGACCGTAAAGGGCGTTTCGTCTGTCAGGTCGGTGCCAACGGGCAGGGACCGGGCGAGTATTGGGCGGTTTACGACAGCTCTGTGGACGAGGCGCACGATCGTGTCTATCTGATGCCGTGGAATGCCAAATCGCTGTTGGTCTATAACCTGAAAGGGGAATATCTCTCTTCCATTCCCTTGCCTACGTTGGTGCCGAAAGGTGTCTTTTCTGTAGATACGGAGAAGCGGCTCCTAACGGTGGGATTGCTGCCTTTTGCCGATATTGAAGGTGCGTCCGTCGTGTGGCAGCAGGATTTTGAAGGAAATGTACTGCACCGGGTGAGCGCTTCCTCTTACGCCGTGGTGCCGGATTTCAGCAACGAGGTGTCGAGCAGCCGCAACAGCGGCGACGGCGTGTTCGACTTTTCCATTTTCCATTGGCAGGCATCGGCCGATTCGCTCTATCACTTCCTGCCCGAAGAGAACCGCCTGGTTCCGGTGGTGACGTTACAGCAGCCGCAGGAGAAGATTCAGCAGAGCTATGTTGAACTGCCAGGGCATTACCTGATAGATATTCCTACCGGATATACGGACACAGAATATGGCTCTTATGTCTCTCGGCGACTGACCGTATTGGTGGACAAACAGACGCGGAAAGGAGCTTATGTCCGCATCCTGAACGATCTGATAGGCGGTGTGCCGGTAGAGTATGCCATCTTCTACTTCAAGCACGGGCACTTTGCCTATACCGTGGAGCCGGGCTTGCTGCTGGAGCATGTGGAAGCGGCACTTGCTCATCCGGAATCTCTCAGCGAAGAGCGGAAGAAGGCATTGGAAGCATTGAAAGCCCGCATCCACGAGAATGACAACAATTACCTTTTCATCGGAAAGATAAAGTAAGATGCCGATTTGTCCGGCCTGCGAAAGAATGTCCGAATCGCCGGACAGGAGAACGGGAAGGCAAAACAAACTGCCGTGGCAGAAGACACCGCTACGGAGGAGCCGACAGATACGGTGGTCTTTAGACCTCCTTACATTGGCAATTGGCAGGAATATTACCGGAGTAACAACCGTTTCAAAGATTGGAAAGGCAAAGAGGTGGTAACAATAGTGGGTGCCGTGATAGAAAGGGACGGAACGCTCCGCAACCTCAGAATCATCAGAAGTTGCGGTCACGACGAACTAGACCGTGAGGCAATCCGCCTAGTGGAGGAAGCCGATATTACTCCGGCGACTAACGAAGCGAAGCAACCGGTGCGTTGTACGAACTTTGCCGCGCCGGTCTATTTCCCTCCCCGGTAGTGCCGTGCGCATTACTGCTTTTTGTAGAGTGGGTTTATCAGGTTCTGCCGTCCCGTCTTATTTGTCATAATTGCTCTTTCTTTAAGAATGAGCGTAAATGCAGATGGCGTATTCCTTCTAAATTGGATTCCGCTTGGAACGGGTCCATTGAGACTACATATTTGGGATAATTATTTTTAATTTCTCTCAGATTATCGACCTCCCTTTTGACGGTACTCTCTTCGCTGAGGAGATAGGTTGCCTGAACATAGACCGTATTATCGCCTTTGTTTGCCACAAAATCTATCTCTCCATTGCGCAGAGTGCCGACATAAACTTTATAACCGAGACGAAGCAAGTGCAGATACACGGCATTTTCAATCAGTTTCTCAATATCTACCGCGCGGTTTCCTGAAGTCAATGCGTTGCGCAGCCCCAGGTCCTCAAAGTAATACTTTTCATTGGTGGACAGTAATTGTTTCCCATGAATGTCATATCAATTAACCTTATTGAGTATGAATGCATTGCAGAGGAAATCCATATATGAACGAACCAATGGCGGGTTTACATTCTCACGTTCGTGTTGCATGTACTTACTGATGCTGTTGGCCGAAAACAATTTGCCGATATTGTCAGCTACAAAGCGTGATAGATTTTCAAGAAAAGCGACATTGCGTACCTGTTCCCTGCCAAGGATATCTTTAAGTATAATCGTACTATAGACACTTGAGAGATAATCCCGTATCATTTCCATGTCATCAATCGGCAGCAGAGCAAGATTCGGCAGGCCACCGATGTTGAGAAACTTC
Organism: Bacteroides sp.; assembly: GCF_029057325.1. GTDB lineage: Bacteria > Bacteroidota > Bacteroidia > Bacteroidales > Bacteroidaceae > Bacteroides. The sequence continues at coordinate 5,782 of NZ_JAICZW010000078.1, forward strand.
ACAATTGAAGAATCGCAGTCTTCCACATTGTGAAATGTGAGGAACTCTGAATAAGACAGCCCGTAAACATGAACTTCGATGTATCTGCCGGATAGCAGAGTCGCCAGTTCGCCGGACAGCATTTTGGCATTAGACCCCGTTACCACCACATCAAATCCGTCCCGGTCATAGTAGTTGCACAAAGCACGTTCAAATCCGTCAATCTGTTGCACTTCGTCAATCAGAATATAGTTGTGTACTCCTGCCACAGACAGACTGACTGTCGATGTATGTGTTCAAGTCGGTATAGTTCCTGATGCCATCGAAGTCGCTTTTCTCCTTGTCAATATAGATAATGTGAGCGTCATTGCGAGAACTCCACTCCGACACTAGGGTTCACATGAGACAACTTTTACCTACACGCCGTTGTCCGGTAATACAGATAATAAGGTTACGACCGATAAGGTTCGTGATTTTGTCGAGATAAACTTGTCGGTTTATTAGTTTCATGATACTATAGGTTTAAAACTTCACAAAGTTATAAATAATAGAAGATATACCTTCTAAAATCGGAAAATGAATCCGTTTTAGAAGGTATATCGACAAAAATCTCTTATTTCCTATACAACTTGTCTATCAAATCCTGCCGCCCCATCTTCTTCAGCTCATTGATGATATTCCTTCGCTCTTCGGGCTTGTACCAGAAGAAGAATTGCCGTTGCGCCAGTTTCTCGCGCTGGGTCTTGGCGCTGAACACCGGTTCCAGCGTGTAGGGGTGGAAGCCTGTGTACCACGCTTCGGTGGCTACGGTCATCGGGGTGGGCGTGAAATCTTGCACCTGCTCCAGGTGGAAGTCCAGCCGCTTGGTGATGACGGCAAGTTCCGCCATGTCCTCTTCCTTGCAGCCGGGGTGGCTGGAGATGAAGTAGGGGATGAGTTGTTGGCGCAGTCCCTCTTCGCGGTTGATGCGGTCGAATATCTTCTTGAATTCGCCAAACTGGCTGAACGGCGGCTTGCGCATGAGGTTCAGCACGCGGTCGGAGGTGTGCTCGGGGGCCACTTTCAGGCGGCCGCTGACGTGGCGGGCGATGAGTTCGCGGGTATAGTCACGGGTGCTTTGGTTCACCATTGGGTCTTTGCTCGGATGCAGCAGCAGGTCGTAGCGCACGCCGCTGCCGATGAATGACTTCTTGATGCCGGGCAGGGCGTCCACCGCATGGTAGATGTCGAGCAGTGGGCGATGGTCTGTGTTCAGGTTGGGGCATACTTTGGGGTGGATGCACGACGGGCGTTTGCACTTTTTGCACTTCTCCAAATCTGTGCCTCGCATCCGGTACATGTTGGCGGAGGGACCGCCTAAGTCGCTGAGGTACCCTTTGAAGTCGGGCAGTTCGGTGATTGCCTTTACTTCTTTCAAGATGCTCTCCTTGCTGCGGCTCACGATGAACTTCCCTTGATGTGCCGATATGGTGCAGAAGGCGCAACCGCCGAAGCAGCCGCGGTGCAGGTTGACGGAGAACTTGATCATGTCGTAGGCCGGAATGCGCTTCCCTTTATATTTGGGATGCGGCAGGCGGGTGTAAGGCAGGTCGAAGGAGTGGTCCAGCTCCGCTTCCGTCAGGGGCGGGTAGGGGGGATTGACTACCACGGTCTGCCTGCCCGTTTGTTGCAGGATGCGCGAAGCGGCGTATTTGTTGCTCTCTTCTTCGATATGGCGGAAGTTGGCGGCTTCTTTCTTCTTATCCTTCAGGCACTCTTCGTGGGCGAAGAGGATGATGTCGCCCGCTTGCGGAGTTACTTCTTTTTCGAGGTAAACCATCTGCGGGATGTCGGCAACCAGTTGCTTGAAGGCTGACGGGGCAGGCGTGGCGTTTTCTTCCGCCGGTCTGCACTTCATCCTTTGGACAAGTTCCACAATCGGCTTTTCGCCCATGCCGTAGATAATGGCATCGGCTCCGCTATCCACCAGGATGCTGGGGCGCACACGGTCTTGCCAATAGTCGTAGTGTGTCAGCCGTCGCATGCTTGCCTCTATGCCGCCCAATACAACGGGAACATCGGGATAGAGTTTCTTTAAAATCTGGGTATATACGATGGAAGGATATTCCGGCCGCATGTCCGGTCGCGCGTCCGGTGTATAGGCATCGTCGCTGCGCAGGCGCTTGTTGGCGGTATATTTGTTCACCATGCTGTCCATGCAGCCGGCGCTGATGCCGAAGAAGAGGCGGGGGCGTCCCAACTTCTTGAAGTCGCGCAGGTCGTCCCGCCAGTTTGGTTGGGGGACAATCGCCACGCGCAAACCTTCCGCTTCGAGTATGCGCCCGATGACGGCAGAGCCAAAAGAGGGATGGTCCACGTAGGCATCGCCGCTGAACAGGATAACGTCCAGTTCGTCCCACCCGCGAAGCTCCACTTCTTTCTTGGTGGTGGGTAACCAGTCAGTCAGTCTATATTCTTTCATTGATATTACAATGGGATAATGTGTCGATGTGCCACATTAATGCACCGTAAATTGTACCAGCATTTCCTCTCCGTCGTAGATTTCGCGGAAACCGATTTGTTGTTCGGCAAGATACTCCTTCAGGTCGTTGAAGGCGGCTGCATCGTTCATGATGATTTCCAGTTTCTCACCTGTTGTTGCTTCGCACATCGCCTTTATGGCAGGGATGAGCGGGCTGTACGTCTTTAGTCCTCGTGTGTCGATGGTTTTCATTTCTCTTCTTCCTCTTCGATGGGTTCTTGCTGCGACAGCCATTGCAGGTAGAGCTTGATGAGCTGCTGCAACCCGAATGCTTTCATGTTGTTGTGGTAGATGACGTCGATGCAAAGGTCGAGCAGGTCTTTGCTGTCTTCCTCTTGTGCGGCGATGAGGGAGCGGATGTTCAGCTTGAGCTTGTCGAGCACGGTCTCGTCCACAATGCCGTTGCTGTCTATCAGGTGACGGAAGAGTCCGTATTTCTCGATGGTGGCGAGGTTCTCTTCAGATATTTCTAAACTGCGTGTTCCGCTGGGGTTGGCTTGTATGGTGTACATGTTTTTTCTATTTTAAAGGTTGATATACTTGTTACTTGTGGAGCAAAGATAGGACTTATTTTGCATTTTGCGATGGTGTTGCCTGAAAAAAGAGAATTTCTTAAACAAAAAATGACGCAAACAACACAGATTTATAAAAGAAAAATCTGCGTCATCTGCGCCATTCGTATTTAAAGGACTCTTGCTTTGTTACAGCGGAATGTACTCCACAAACGCCTCCATCGCCTCGTAAGAAGCCAAGCCGAGGCTGTCATACAAGGCAGCTGTACCGCGGTTGCGGTCTTCGCTACGCTGCCAGAACAGGCGTTCGTCGTTGCCTAGGAACGGGGCGCTCTCCATCTGGCTCTGGTGCTTCAGGATGGAGTTGCGCTTGGCACGCAATTCTTCCGGGCTGATAGGCACTGCCATCTCGATGTTTTCGATTTCCCACTCTGCCCATGCGCCGCGATACATCCAGATGCGGCACTCTTTCAGCCATTCGGCACCTTCTTCCTTCTCCAGGTCAATGGCGGCGAATACAGCATCCGTGCAGACACGGTGCGTGCCGTGCGGGTCGGCAAGGTCGCCGGCCACGAAAATCTGATGAGGCTTCACCTCGCGCAGCAGGTTGCGTACGATTTCCACGTCCGCTTCGCTGATGGGGTTCTTCTTGATTTTACCCGTCTCGTAGAATGGCAGGTCGAGGAAGTGGCAGTGGTCCAACGGAATGTTGTTGTAGGTACATGCCGTGCGTGCCTCGCCCCGGCGAATCAGTCCCTTGATGGTCAGGATGTCGCGGGTATCCATGTCGCCGTCTTTCTTCTCTCTCAAGAACTTGCGGATTTCGGCATACTTCTCGTTGATGACCTGGTCTTCGCTGTTGTTGAAGAGTTGGTTGAATCCGTTGATGAAGTGCAGGAAGCGGATTACCTCTTCATCGCCCACGGCGATGTTGCCGGAAGTCTCGTAAGCCACGTGCACATCGTGCTTCTGCTCTACCAGGCGGCGGATGGTACCTCCCATGGAGATGACGTCGTCATCGGGATGCGGAGAGAAGACAACCACGCGCTTCGGATAGGGGTTGGCACGTTCGGGACGATACGTGTCGTCGGCGTTCGGCTTGCCGCCCGGCCATCCGGTGATGGTGTGTTGCAGGTCGTTGAATATCTTGATATTCACGTTGTAGGCGGAGCCATACAGAGCCAGCAGTTCACTCAGGCCGTTTTCGTTGTAGTCTTTGTTGGTCAGCTTCAGAATCGGCTTTCCGGTCAGTTGGCACAGCCAGACGATGGCGCTGCGAATCAGCTTGTCGTTCCATTCGCAGGAAGTCACCAGCCAGGGACGCTGTATGCGTGTCAGGTTGGCGGCTGCGGAGAGGTCGATGACGATGTGCGCATTGTTGTGGGTCTGCAGGTAAGAGGCAGGAATGGTGTCGGTCACGGCACCTTCCACACACTCTTTCACCATGTGTGCCTTTTCTTCGCCCCATGCCATCAGATACACCTTCTTGGCGGCAAGGATGGTGGAAACACCCATTGTGATGGAGCTGATAGGCGTATTCTCGATGTTGCCGAATATCTTGGAAGCCTCGTTGCGCGAAGCGTTGTCCAGCAGGATGAGGCGGGTGGTGGAGTTCAGTCGCGAACCCGGTTCGTTGAAACCGATGTTGCCCACACGACCTATGCCGATGAGGGCGGCATCCAGTCCGCCGAAACTCTCGATGCGTTGCTCGTAGAGACGGCAATATTCAAAGATGGTATCTTTGGCAATCGTGCTGTCCGGACTGAAGATGTTCTGTTTGTCGATGTCCACGTGGTCGAGCAGCATCTCCTTCAAGGCGTTCAGGTTGCTGTTGATGGCATCCGGTGCCAAAGGATAGTATTCATAGAGGTTGAAGATGACAACATTGCGGAAGCTCAGCCCCTCTTCTTGGTGCATGCGCACAAGGTCGGCATATACGTTGCGCGGAGAATTGCCGCCGGCCAGTGCCAATACGCAGAAGCGTCCTGCCTTCTGCTTGTCGCGGATAAGTTGTGCGATGTCAAGCGCAATCTGGTTGGCGCCCTCTTCTGCCGATTCATAAATATCAGTAGGAATTTTCTCCAGTCGGGTCAATACCGACCGCTCAAATGCGTTCTCCGGTCTGTAATATCTTGGGGAGACTCTGTTGAGAGTGATCTGAGAGCTTAGATTGGTTTTCATATTATATAGGTATTAATGGATATATTCGAACTATCGGTTCTTGTTTTGAGTGATGGTATCGGTTTCCGGTATCAGCTTACCCATTGCCCATACGGCTCTAACGTTCAGGTCTTCGTCTAAGAGGACGATGTCGGCATCCTTGCCCTTCTGGAGTGAACCTTTACGGTCATATACACCCATCACTTTTGCCGGCGTTTCGGAAGCCATACGTATGGCGTCTGCCAACGGAATTTCCGCTTTTTGTACCATGGTGCGTATCAGTCGGTCCATGGTGGCGACACTGCCGGCGATGGCAGAGCGGTCGGCCAGTTTGCAGACTCCGTCTTCGATGATGACACGCGGGTCGAAAGCCTTTTGGCTGTCGCTGGCGGCGCAGGCAAGTGCATCCGTAATCAGACAGGTGCGTTCCACACCCTTAATTTTGTAAACCAGTCGGAGGATGGTGGGGGGCACGTGTATGCCGTCGGCAACCACTTCCACTGTCATGTCATCCATCAGGTAGATGCTTTCCACGGTTCCTTCATATTTATACTCGCGGCGTTTGTGGAAACCGGGCATTGCATTGTAGAAGTGTGTGGCATGGGTATATCCGGCTTCGTAGGCGGTATGGATATCCTCGTATTCAGCTTGCGTGTGGGCTACGGATGCCAGGATGCCTTTTGCCGTGATGTACTTACCGAACTGCATGGCACCCGGCAGCTCGGGAGCGGCATCCCAACGCTTGATACACGACCAATTCTCTACAATGGGAATATATTCGTTGGGGTCGGGGTCTTTGATGTTTTCCGGTATCTGTCCACCCGCCATTGCCATGTTCAGGTAGTGGCCTTCGAGGTGCAGACCGAGTATCGGGCTGTCTTTCTCAGCCATCAGTTTGGTACAAGTTTCCGCAGCCTGCTCAATCATGGGCACTGTGGAAGAAGAAAGGGTAGGGAAGATACTGGTGGTTCCGTACTTCATGTGGGTTGCAACAGCAGCGCGGAAAGCGTCTTCTGTACACTCCATAAAGTCGCGGCCGCCACCGCCATGACAGTGTATTTCCACACCGCCGGGCACTACATACATTCCTTTTACATCGATGATTTGTGCGCCGATTACGGCCAGGTCACAATTAGTCACTTCCAAAATCTGTCCGTCTCTGATGAGTACGGAACCATCTTTGAGCCATCCCTGTGGGGTCAGGATGCGGGCGTTGATAAGTTGGGTCAACATAGAAATTAGTGGTTAGAGTTATTAATTTAATTATGTTTTTTGTCTGAACGTTATTTCTAAAGACAAAAATAGATACTTTTTGTTG
>NZ_JAICZW010000079.1 GCF_029057325.1 Bacteroides sp.
CACCAACTCTGGAGACATCGGCAAATCAACGGCGGAACTTGCCTTCAACGCACCTTGATAGCCACCGGTGAAATAGTTCATGCGGGCACCCGCAAAGACGGAAAGCCAATCCAGCGCCTTATAGGTCAGACCCATTTGCACGGAATATATGAACTGCTTACCGTCCATATAGCTGTTCAGTTTATAGGCTTGAGACGGAATCTTTTTGGCACCCAATCCACCGATGACCATCGCATCGAACATGGAAAGTCCATCATCAAACGAAGCCTTTCCGCCACCGCCGGTAATACCGAAGAAGCCGGAAATCGTCCAGTCACCTTTCTTATAACCTGCATACAAACTTGGGATGACAGGCGCGGAAGCCTTACCCTCATAATACTTGTCTATGCCCAATCCCTCACAGAAAGCATCGATGTTTCTTGTCTGGAAAGCACTCTGTACACTCAAAGCTACATGGAAACCATCATTCGGTATGAAAGCAAAACCGGCAGGATTGCTCCAGATAGCATCGATTTCGGTGGTGGCACCGCGGGACAACATACGAAGAAATGCAGGGTGTTGATTGGTATTCGTCAGGAAACCTCCTGCAAAAGTTGGAATTGAAACGATTAACATCGCAATGCTAATCAACGAAATTTTTCTCATCTAAATCTTTTTTAATTGTTTTCGGGGCGCAAAGGTACAACAAAATTGCACATACAAAAGAGATTTGTGCATAAAATTGCGTAAAAAAGAACCTTTGCATAGAAAAAGCCAATTGTTTCTATTGAAACCAATCAAATGAAGAAGCATCATTCAGGAACGGTTCTTCAGAGCACGTTCTCATTTTGCAGACACAGATTCGATGGACTAAGCGGATTTCATTCTTATCCGCTTAACAAAGAAATTTGTATTATCGCACCCTGCTCCTTATATGCAAAAGCCGTGGCTTTTGCATAAAATAACAGCCTAAATCGGAAGTTTGTATGGTCTTTTTTGTAATATTGCACTATAATTCCATTCATGACATGACACTTGATTATATCTACCATAGCGGATTCGCGGTCGAAGCGGAAGACGTTACAGTCATTATCGACTACTACAAAGACTCTTCGGAAGAGAGTCCGGACAAAGGTGTCGTACACGACATACTCTTGCAGAAAACGGGAATACTTTACGTGCTCTGCTCCCATTTCCATCCCGACCACTTCAACAGCGAGGTACTTGCATGGAAGACACAGCATCCCGACAGAGACATACGCTACCTGTTTTCCAAAGACATCCTGAAGCACTGCCGCGCCTCGGCCACAGACGCCACTTACATCGGCAAGGGCGATGTCTATGAAGACGAACACATCCGCATCAAGGCATTCGGCTCTACCGATGTGGGCATCTCTTTTCTGATAGACCTGCAAGGAAAACGCCTGTTCCATGCCGGAGACCTGAACAACTGGCACTGGAGCGAAGAATCCACTCCGCAAGAAATACGCAAAGCCGAAGGCGACTTCCTTGCCGAAGTAAGAGACCTGCAACGGGAGGCCCCTTCGGTGGAGGTAGCGATGTTTCCTGTGGACAGCCGCATCGGAAAAGATTACATGCGGGGAGCGGAACAGTTCGTGGAACGGATAAAAACCACTATCTTTGTACCGATGCACTTCGGTGACGATTATCAAGGAGGCAACGCGTTCCGGCAATTTGCCGAAGAAAAGGAATGCCATTTTCTGACCATCGCTCACCGCGGAGAACGTTTCAATATCGATAAATCATTAAAAAACATACCATTATGAAAAATTTAACACATCTTCTTTTTGCACTGATTTGCTTGTGCGCACCTGCCTTATTGCACGCACAAGAGAGAGATGACAGCAAGTATCTGGCCGGCGCCGTTCCCGAAGTGGACGGCAAAGTGGTATTTACCAAAGAGTTCAGCATTCCAGGCATGTCACAAGACGAAATTTACAACCGGTTGTCCAATTGGATGGACATGCGATTGAAAGCAAACGAAAACAACAGCCGCGTCGTATTCTCCAACAAAGCCACAGGACAAATCGTAGGCATAGGAGATGAATGGATTGTGTTCAGCTCGACAGCCCTGTCACTCGACCGCACCAAAATATCCTACCAGCTCACCGCCAACTGCCAACCGGAAAAGTGTACGCTCGAAATAGAGAAAATCCGCTTCAACTATCGCGAAGGAAAAGAGAAATATACTGCGGAAGAATGGATTACAGACAAGTATGCACTGAACAAGACACAGACCAAATTAGTCCGCGGACTTGCCAAATGGCGCAGAAAGACCGTAGATTTCGTTGACGATCTGGCACAAGGAGCAACCGAAGCACTGAGCGCCACTACCGTCCAAACCCCAGTAGAAAAGAAAGAAGAACAAAAGACAAATGCTTCTTCCGGTCCGATAGTAATCACTCCCAAAAAACAGGTTATAGTAGAAACAGCCCAAAACGCTGAAACACCCGCCGCCCAAAAGCCGCAAAACACACAGATTGCCATCCCTGCAACTCCGGTTGAGCCCGCAAAGGAACCCGCAGCAGCCACGCCCGCCAATCCCACCCCGTCGCAACAGGCCTACAAACAAGTAGCTCCTGAGCAACTGGCTACCGATGCCATCCAAACCGGAACAGGCAAACTGGTCATTGTCATTGGAAACGATGCCTTTAACATGACCATGATGACAGCCAATTCCGGCGGTTCATTAGGAAAGGTCAACGGGAAAACAGTGGTATTCTCCATCCTGTCTCCCGACCAACCATACGAACAAATGGAAAAGGCGGAAAATTACACCGTCCGTTTCTATCCTACCGGACAAACAGAACCGACCGTCATACTGGAATGTAAAAAACTTCCGTCACCGGCAACCATAGAAGGCATGCCGCGCACATACGTCGGAGAGATTCTGAAAGCCCTGATTAAATAATTCAAGTTCCGAAAGTAAAAAAGAGAAACTAAAGAAATGAAGAAGGTAAGCCGATACGTTGCCTTACGGCAAAACACTCCGGATTTAAACCATTGGCTCAGCTTCTTCATTTCTTCAAATACAACAACTAATAGCATCGAAAATTCAAACGAACCATGGAGATAAAAAGCAAATTCGATCATTTTAATATCAATGTCACCGACCTGGAACGCAGCATCGCATTCTACGAAAAGGCATTGGGTCTGAAAGAACATCACAGGAAAGAGGCGTCTGACGGCTCTTTCACTTTGGTTTACCTCACCGACAATTCTACAGGCTTCCTGCTGGAGCTGACTTGCCTGAAAGAACATCCGCAAGCCTATGAATTGGGAGAAAACGAAAGCCATCTCTGCTTCCGGGTGGCCGGTGACTACAACGCCATACGTCAATACCACAAAGAAAACGGATGGGTATGTTTTGAAAACACCGCAATGGGACTCTATTTCATCAATGACCCGGATGACTACTGGATTGAGATATTACCAGAAAAATAAAAATAAGAAAAAACAAGTATGAGTATAGAAGAAGCCATGATGGGCGGCATTGTCTTCAAAGGAAAAAAAGACAAGCCCAAGGAAGAGAACAAAATTAAGACCAAAGCCAAAAAGAAAACCTATATCACCGGCCTGCACGGTTCAGGCGCGGCGAAAATGAAGGCGGAAATCCGCCGCAAACGCGCTAACAGACATAAGAAATGATAAATACCGATTTACTTCCTGCGGACAAAGACCCGATGGGAGCAGCCATAGCCGACTACTTCAGACACCACAAAGCGGACCGCCTGCGTGTGTTCTCCTCACTATTTGATGAAGACGAGATTCCGGTTCGGGAACTTTTCCGTACGAAGAGGCAGATGCCCCTATTGGAACGCATCGCCCTGGAAAGGGCGACGGGAAAGATATTGGATGTCGGAGCCGGCAGCGGTTGCCACAGCCTCGCTTTGCAAGAAGCAGGAAAGGAAGTGCATGCCATCGACATATCTCCGCTCTCTGTAGAAACAATGAAGCTGCGGGGAGTGCGGAATGTCACGCAGACCAACCTGTTCAACGAGCAGTTCGCCGATTCGTATGACACCATCCTGATGCTGATGAACGGTTCGGGCATCATCGGGAAACTGGAACACCTCCCCCACTTCTTCCAGAGAATGAAATTGCTGCTCCGCCCCGGCGGCCGCATTCTGATGGACTCCAGCGACCTGCGCTATCTCTTTGAAGAAGAGGACGGCAGCATCGTCATCGACCTTGCCGGCAACTACTATGGCGAGGTCGATTTCCGGATGCAATACAAAGACATCAAAGGCGATTCGTTCGACTGGTTGTATATCGACTTCCAGACCCTCAGCCTTTATGCCGCCGAAAACGGGTTCAAAGCAGAGCTTATCAAGGAAGGCAGCCATTACGACTACCTTGCCAGTCTATCTATTCAAGCATCTCCTCAATCTTCTTGACCAATGAGGCGAACTCCTCTGGATTGTACAAGCGTGTCAGCATCACAATGCGTCCTTCCTTGTCAATCAGCACATTTCGGGTAATGCCGGCCTCGCGGAGCGCATATCGGGCAAAGATATCCGCTCCCGGGTCCAGCCCCAAAGGATAAGTGACCTTTGTTGACTTGCCAAAAGCAATCACTTTCTCCAACGGTTCGTCACGGTCAATACCTATCAAGGCAAAAGCGGGATTCGATTTATGTTTCTGCCAAATATCCTTCTCGATGAAAGGCATCTCCTTGCGGCATACCCCACACCAACTGGCCGTAAACTGCAACATCACCACTTTCCCACGAAGCTCGGAAAGGGTAACGCTTTTGCCGTCCGTCAGTTTCACCGTAAAATCGGGAGCCATCTCTCCTACTTTCACAAGGTAGCCGGTGCCATCCGCCGCCACCTCTTGCGCTTTGCCTGCCATGCTGCATATCGCAAACAGGCAGAGAATCAAAAATCTCATTCGTTTCATGTTGAATCACTTTTATATAAAACACTGGAATAATAAACTATTTTTCCAAAATCCATACACTATCACCATACCCCCTGCTTGATATTTAAAACAACGACTACGACATGTCAATCGCATGCCGGATGATGGTGCAAGATACCAAAACCATTTCAATATCAGGTTCAACTCCCTTTTCATTGCATTGATTTTCTGCAAAAATATAGCATTCCCTCCAATCTGAAAAACTTTACCAACATAATTGCACATTTTGTTTGGAATATGCTATCTTTGCACCAAAACAGGATTGAAATGGGGAACTGGGAAAAAAGAATTGAAGAGAAAAAGGAAATCAAAGAGAAAGAAAAAGTAAGCAGTGAAACGCTTGGAAAATTTTTCTACGACTTGGCAAAGACATCATTCACGGCAATGGTGCCGGAGGTGCCGTATCTTTTTTCACAGATTCAAGCAACGACCTGTATTGGCTCCTTCTTTTGATTGGAGCTTTTGCGACCACCGTTTTTGCTTACATTGGATATAGAATAATTAAAAAATAAGTATGGAAGGACTATTAATCACATTAGGAGGTTCCGGAGCATTAGCACTCGTTTTTGCTATATGGCTCAACACACGGAAAGGGAAAAAATGGCTTGCAAGCCTATAACAACAATTCGGGCGGCACATTCCACAAGGACATGCCGCCCGAACTTTACAATGCCGTTTCCTACTTCCTCTTCCTCGTCTTATTCATCTCCCCTATCATCTCTTTCTTCACCTCATTCAGCAAGGCTTCAATCTCCTTCCGCTCCTTATCATCCACCGCCTCATTCAGCTCGTCATACAGCCCGTCAATCTCTTTCCGGTAGCTCTCAAAGATTTCATATCGGGCATACTCCGGCGAGTCATACAGGAAATCAATCTTCTCCGCATAATCGAAAATTCCACGCTCCGTATCCTTCTCATAGCTCCGAAGACGTTTCTTCGTCCGGTCATGCTCTTCCTCCAGCCGGGAATACTCATTTTCACGGCACGATACTCCGTCCGTTCATCACCCGCCTTTACAAGACGATTCATCAGCAGCACGCTCCTCGGGTCATACTCACGTGTACCGGCAATCGTCTCAGCCGTCTTCACCATCTTGTCTATAGTACCGGACACGCCTCCGAAATATCCGTTCAGCAGATATTCCACCTTTGCCGGATTGATGTCAACCGCCCCTTTGGTATAGGCATCGCCACCGGTCACCTCATTCATCACCTCGGCAAGCCCTACCATATACTTGTTCGCACTCTTGTACGCCTTCGTCCACTCCGGCATATCCTTATTATAAGGAGTATTCTTATACAGCGGCATACCCGTCCAGCTCTTCTCAACCACATACGCCTCCCACAACGGTTTGGCCGCACTCGGGATGAAAGCGTTCAGTCCACCGCCACCCTCCAAGAAGTCAATCGGAAGCACCTGTGTAGCCTGCCCCGCAATCGCCGATGCAATCTCACCGCCGGTGAAGTGTTCCTTTCCGCTCAGCGTGGAAACCATCAGCTCTCCCATGCCGTAGAAAGCCCTATACTCAATAGGTAGAGGAAGAGAAATCCAATGCTTACCGGCACTGAACAGGATGTTGCTCCGGCGCACATACTCCGGCAAGTTGTAATAAGCGTTCTTGTCGTCGTCGTCATCACCGCCAAGATAAGCCGTGACAGCACCCAGCAGGAACATCGCAGCCGCACCCGTGAACGCCTTCGCCGGATGCCTCTTTATCTGCCTGCCGAAGTTTGTCGTTCCCTGAATCGCCGCATTCCAGAACACATATCCGCTACGGCCAAGCCCGGAAACAAGAGCCGCCACATTACCCGCCTTTGTCTGTCCCACGCTTTCAAGGAATTTTGCCCCGCTACCCTTCTTGTTGAAGTTCACGCTTATCTCCTTAGCGTCATAGACGGAGCGGTCAATACTCCTTCCCATTTCCCGGGAAGTCACGAACGCAGCGAATCTCGCGCAGTTCTCCACCGCACGGTTATACTCATCAAAACGTTCACCCAGCAAGTCCCAAGCACGCTTCACGGGTATCTTCCCGTTCGCCTTCTTCAATTCACGCCGGATATCATTCTTATGCTGCTCGATGTCCCGCATGTTGACATATCCTGCCTCCCCACCGTTCATCGTCATCATCATATCCCCTTCGGGAACATCCGAATCACCTTCGGCGACCCGTTCTTAACCCTGTTTCCAGAAGCGCATCCTTGTTTTCCTTCCAGTAATTCTATCCTTGCTTTCATCTTATCCATCTCTTTCAGCATCACGTCAAAAGCCTCAGAGTAACGTACAAGCAACGTCCTCATTTCTGTATCGGTCATCATTTCACTCATGTTTTTTGTTAATAGTTCCTATATCGGTAGTTTGGTTTGCACGCTGTTATGACCCGTGCCTGATGTGGCGCGGGATATAACAGCGGATTGTAATTATTACCTTAGTCGAACAATGTGATTGTCTGGCTCTTCTTCGACTTGTTTTTCCTGAAAAGGTTCAAGAAATACTGCTGGCCGTAGGGAGTGATTACCGTCCTCTTATTGATAATCACTTCCTCTTTAGTCATATAGGGACGTTCGGCTATCCTCATGATTCCCGCATTCATCGACTTTTGAGTCGGAAGATTATAGCGGATTCCCCTGCAAAGCAAGTAGCCATTGTAGCGAAGCCACATGAAGAAGGCGTTCTGACCTTTCTTGAAAAGGTCGTTCTGCTTCAGTATGGTAGCCATATCGCCCACGGATATGCAGTCGCTGGACTGCATGATGCTGTCGGCAAACTCCACTTTAGGCTTTTGGGTAAGGTTCTCTTCGGCAAGTTTGATGTTCTCCTCAGCGAGCTGGCCGTTCAGCTCCTCCAACTGCTCGTTCTTCGATTCCAGAAGAAGCTTCTCCTTCTGCTCCTCAATCCAACGTTCGGCACGCGATATAGGGTCTTCGATTTGGTAGGAAGGAGAAGAAAGCCTTCTTATCTTCTTCTCCATTTCATTGAAATTGTTGATGAATTTTTCTTTGAACTCTCCAGCCTTTTTCCCTGTATAACCCATAACAAGAAATGAAAATCCGTCCTTGGTCATTTCATACATTTTGTGATTTTGACCAGTTTTAGGGTTGATAAAAGTAGCCTCGCCAAAATTGGCGACCCTAAAATCTGTTGAATATAAGAGGTTTTCAATATCCCTCACAACTTTGTTGTGTTCCTTTCCGAACACCTGTGCAACGATTAATGAAGTGGTAACATTATTTCCGTTGCCATTTTGAATTACTAATTCTTACAGATCTGTAAGCATTTAAAAGGGGGCAGCGGATATTTCTGGTTGGTATCCATTTCCTTTATGCGTACAAAGTAGCCAATCTGAACATGAAGAACTTTATATC
>NZ_JAICZW010000008.1 GCF_029057325.1 Bacteroides sp.
ATTTCTTCGATTCTCTCAGATATGGTGGATTCCGGCCATCGCCGGTTATTGAGTATAAATCCGGGCAGAAATGCCGACTCTTTGGGGAATCCATAAGCGACCAATTGCCAAAGTAAATCTGCTACAATCATTTCATCCGTTATTTTTCTCACGGTATCAGGCCTATTGAACATAGGCAACCATTGAATGCGACTGGCAAGAAGGCTTTCACCAATATTAGAGCCTATTACAGACGCATCGATCCATAGATCATGAACACCATCCCCCAAATAGTCTTTTTCATGAGCTTCAATCACACAATGAGAGTACTTACACGGATTAAAGGAACGCAAGGTTTCGAAAGCCATCATGAATTGGGGCCTCTTATCCTCCGCCTCCGGCACATGTCGGAGAATGTCGGAGAAAACATTATCGAAGTCGACTTTATTTAAGATATCATATAGTGTCATATCAGTATTCATGGGTACTTTTGTGAAATGAGAATGTTCCGGCTTTGTAGTATTCATGCATATTGTTGGAGTACATGGCATTTAGTGCTATCCACAATTGTTTTTCGGTAGCCCAAACACCGAAGGGAAGGTCGTCGAGGTCGGTGCTGCGTCCCTTCCGCGGATGACTCAAAAGCATATCAAGAAAGCGGACCAATCCATTATCCATATCAAATGGAAAATAGTTGTAAGGCTCTTTAAAATCATCCTGAAGCACAGTGAGATCACTATAATCAGTCAGCCGGTTGAATATCTCCAAAGCGGCTTTTCTTTTTCCTCCGGCTTCAAAAGGAAGTGTTACGAAACAATACCTATAGTCAGCATAGCTCCATAACTCATATATTATTTCCGTGGCATATTTCTGCGAACAGTCCTCGTCGAGACCGGTCACAAGAATTGCCATAAGTTCATTGTCGTCATGAATCGCCTCCCGACATTGCGCAATATCAGTCAGCAGGATGTGTTTATCCTCATCTTTGCCCCATTCAGACAAAAGACGATTGTCGGTATTGCAGTACTCAAAGCGGATGTCATCGTAATTCTTCTTTGCCCTGAGCCGATCGACAATCATCCCGGCTCTGTATCCTAATGCGACAACTCTAAACATAATTATCTTGGTGTCAACTGTTATCTATCCAGTTAAAGGCGCGTTTGAACGAACGCTCTAAATCAAGATTTAAATCAAATAATTTGGGCAAATTCCCACCAATCAGTTCATGAATGTATTGTTTAATGGATTTACCGCCTTCACACATGTCACGACTTGCAAGTTTAATCTTTGTACAAGATTCAAATTGTGGGTTTTTAATCAAGATATTGATACACATTATTAAGTCAGCAGGAATGTCACATTTCAAAACTCTGTGTGGTATCAGCTTTTTAAGATCTGCATATACGGCATCAATCAATGCTCTGACGTGAGGTCCGCCCATAATAGTAGGGTGTCCGTTTACGAATGAGTGTATTTGACCACCACCGGGATTAATAGCCGAGATAATAGCTATATCACATAGATTATCAACTATACGAATAGCCTTCTGACCGTCAGTGATTCCTGATATGTCATTGGCAAGACTAAGCATACCATCTGGAGCATAAAAAGTTTCGTTATCGAATCTAAGCCTCATGCCGGGATTGCACACTGAATAGATTTTCAATAGATTCCGGATATAGTCAACTCGTATTTTGTAGTTTTCAAAAATCTGACTATCGGGTATAAAGCTGACCGATAATCCGTCAGGCTCGTTTGTGGGTTGCGTTTCATCTATCGTGACAACCTTTCCTCGAACTGTTGTAATGCGCATCATCCTTCCGCCTTGGTAACTGGTGATAGTAGACTCTGAAGACAATGCGATAGCGACGATTAGTCCCACGCCATCTAATCCGACAGTTCTATGAGAGAACCCTGTTTTGTCATTGCTATTCACAAGCTTTTCCTTAAAGTGCTCGAGTCTGTCAAAGTCAATGCCGCGTCCAAAGTCGCGTACTGTAAGCTTATTACCATCGAGATTTACAATTATATCTTCACCATAACCAAATCGAAATTCATCGATGGAATTATTAATTGTCTCTTTCAATAGTATGTACAAACCATCGTCTGCATCCGAACCGTCACCTTGTTTCCCGACATACATACCGGGACGTAGACGAATATGCTCGTCCCACTCAAGTGTTTTTATTTTATTATCATTGCTCATGTCTCTTTAGTCCTTTTGAAGATTACATTTTTCTGCTTTGTTTAACCAATAGGCTTCGTCGCCAGCCCTGTTTCCTGAGGTCATACCTTTCGCGAATATGTCAGCAAATGCTTGACTTCTACCCTCATTGATGCATACGTTATAGATAGACATATACGACTGTGCTTCAGTGAGTGGGTTGGATGTCCATCCGGTTATCAAATCAAAATATTTGTCAGCAAATATGTCGTTTTCATTTGCAAAACGTCGACGAATGTTGAGACGCAGGTTTCTCATGGCAGAATTCCAATCACGATTTATAAGTGAGCGAAAAGCACACCTGTATCTATCGTCTAACGAACGTCCAGGTTTGCCGGATGCAACTCGCTCTGCCCAATCTTCGCTCTGTCCATAAGATAATTCTTCTAGATAGATGTGCCAGGAACCCAAAGAAATAAATTTGTTCCACATATAATATCTCAACGGTTCAAAATATCTTTTATCTTTGATACATTCATCAAGTTCGGTTACAGCGTTTTCGTCAAACAGTTTGCCGTATTCATTAACCATGAATGCTCTTGCCTTTTCCGGGAAATATTTTACAATTGATAACAGTTCATCATCCGAATAATTACGCAAAAAATCATCCAAATCATGACCCTGAAATAACTTATTCAGATCCTTTGGGATAATCAACTGATTAATATATTCGAAAAATTGGTCAATTTTGTTTATTTTGAATATAAAAGCACGCCCTATAGAAATATTGAATTTGAAAAGGTCATTCTGCATCAATAGTTCGTTAAAAAATTATATTACTGTCCGCTAAACTATAAAAAGGAGAGTCCAACTTCCTGCATGACAGAAGTTGGGCTTACT
>NZ_JAICZW010000080.1 GCF_029057325.1 Bacteroides sp.
CGCAAAAAGAGGACAGAAAAATAATTTACGTGCAAGAAGATATCCGGTACGCCGCCACGGCTCCATTTAAAACCGGTCCTCACTTTTCGGACAAAGAATCGAGCGGATAAAGCGGATTATGGGGCAGATAAAATGCAATCTGCGTAATTTTCAGTGCAAAAGCGTGCATTTTTCCGTTCGAATCGCAACAAGCATGTGATTTTTTTATAGCTTTGCCTACACATAAAGAAAAACACTTTTATCATATAAAAACACTTTATTTATGAAATCACTTCAATGCAAGTCGTTTTTTCTGTTGGCTGCTCTCCTCATCTCCCTGCCCTCTTTCGGACAAGGGTTGAAAGCATTCAAGCTGAAGAACGGTCTTTCCGTATATATATGGGAAGACAACACGAAATCAGACGTCTATGGCGCAGTTGGTGTACGCACCGGTTCGGTGAATGATCCGGAACAATATACCGGACTGGCACACTACCTGGAGCACGTGATGTTCAAAGGTACCGACAAAATCAGCACGCTCGACTGGGCTGCCGAAGAGCCTATCTACAAGCAAATCATCGCCAAATACGACGAGATGGCAGAGGAAACCGACCCCGCACAAAAGGAAGCCATCAGCAAGGAGATAAACGAACTGACCATCGAGGCCGGCAAAGTGAGCGTCTCCAGCGAATTCTCCAACCTGATGGAAAGCATGGGAGCCAAAGGGCTGAATGCGGGAACCAGTTACGACTACACCATCTACTACAACTCTTTCCCCGCCTATCAAATCAACAAATGGCTGGAAATCTCTTCCCAACGCTTCATCAATCCGGTGTTCCGCACCTTCCAGTCCGAACTGGAGACCGTATATGAAGAGTACAACCGCTCGCAAGACAATCCGGGCAGAATGCAACAGGAGTTCCTGTTGAACAAAGCGTTCGAAGGACACCCCTACTCGCGCTCCGTCATCGGCCTGCCGGAACATCTGAAGAATCCCCGTTTGAGCAAGCTGATTGAGTATTACAACACGTGGTACACGCCGGAGAACATGGTACTGATTCTGGTGGGAAACGTCAACGCACGGCAAATCAGCGGACGCATCAATGCCGCATTCGGCCGTCTGGCTCCCAAAAGCATTCCCGAACGGAAGCAGTATCCCGACCTGGACATCAAAGGCCGCACGCAATACAACGCAAAAATAGGCTACTACCCCAGCGTGTATCTGGTGTACAAAGGAGTACCGTCGGGACATCCGGACGAAAAGGCGCTGAAGATAGCCATGGAACTGCTCGCCAACAACAGCAACACCGGTACGCTGAACAAGCTGGTCATCGACGGCGAGCTGACCGGCGGAGCAGCCTTCCCGCTGACCTTCCGCGAGCAAGGACGCAACGTAGTGAACCTGATTCCCCTGTACGACGAGAACCAGCGCCGCTTCGAATCCAACAAAAGCGCCGAAAAGAAAGCGTTGAAAGCCATCCAGCAGATTGCCAACGGCGAATTTGAAGACTGGGCGGTAGAGGCCATCAAGAACAATATATGCCGCGACTACGACCTGCAGATGGAGTTCAACGAAAACAGAGCCAACGAATTGATGGACGCCTTCATCAACGAGGCAGACCTGGGCAAGGTGCTGAACTACAAAGACGAAATCATGGCGATAACCCACGACGACATCAAGCGCGTAGCCAAACAATACCTGTCCGACAACTACCTGGCACTCTACATCGACAAGGGCAACAGCAAAGACGAGAACAAAATCAAAAAGCCGGGCTACAAGCCCATCGAACCTCCGGTAGGCAAACAATCGCTCTATGCCACACAGTTCAAGAACATGCCCATCGGACACGTGGACGAGAAGTTCATCGACTTCAGCGACGTGCAGACGAAGCAACTGAACGACCGCTCCAAGATGCACTACACCCTGAACCCGGAAAACAACATCTTCAGCCTGACCCTGAGATACGGCGTGGGCGAACGCGAATTCCCCAAACTGGGCATCGCCGCCGACCTGATGAACAATGCCGGCATCATGGGCACCTACGAGCCTCAGCAGCTGAAAGAGGAGTTGAGCAAGCTCAACGCCACCTGCTCCGTAAACGCGGACGAGGACTACCTCTACATCACCATGCGCGGCTACGAAGAGACACTGCCGCAAGCCTGCCAACTGCTGGCACGCCAAATCCTTATGCCGAAGCTGGATGACAAACAGCTGAGCCGCATCAAAGGTTCTATCTTAGGAAGCCGCCAACAGCGCAAAGAGAATGTCAGCCTGCTGGCAAACGCCCTGACACAGTACATCCGCTACGGAGAGAAGTCGAGCTACATCGACGAACTGACCGACAAGGAAGTTTATGAATTGCAAATCTCCGAACTGACGGGCGACATCAACCGCGCCGCCAACTACGAAGCCGAAATCTTCTACTGCGGAACGCTGCCTTTCGACAACGCCTACGACATCTTGAGCAAGAACCTGCCCCTGGTTGCCAACGAACGCCCCAGCCAGTCGCCGCAAGACCGACCGCTGGCACCGGTAACGGAGAACACCGTCTATTTCCTGCCCAACGCGAATGCCGAACAGGCACAAATCTCCTTCTACCTGCCCATGCAGGCGTATGACAAGAAGGACGACGTGCTGCGCGATGCCTTCTTCCAATACTTCTCCGGAGGTTTCAACGGATTGGTCATCAACGAAATCCGCGAGAAACGCTCCATGGCCTATAGTGCCGGCGCAGCCATCATGACGCCCGAAATCACCGGAAACCCGACTTGCATGATAGGAAGCATCGGTACGCAAAACGACAAGGCGAACGATGCGGTTGACGTGTTCATGGAACTCATCAACAACATGCCGGAGAATGCGGAACGCATCGACAACATCAAGAGCTACATGCGCCAAGAGGCCCTGAGCTCGCATCCGGAGTTCCGCTACAAGGCACAATATCTGAAACGATTCCAGCAAATGGGCTACAAGGGCGACCCCGCCGAAGAGAACCTGCCCAAAATTGACGCGCTGACTTTCAATGACATCGTGAAGTTCTACAAAGAGCACATCAAAGGAAAGCCCTACGCCATCGGCATCATGGGCAACCCGAAATCCATCGACCTGAAGAGACTGGAAAAATATGGCAAAGTCGTAAGACTGACCGAACGGAAGCTGTTCAACACAAAAGACACGCTGTTCTGATAAAGAACGGTGTGAGGTAAAGAGGGAAGTGTGCAAAAGCCGATGCCACACACTTCCCGGACATAAATGACACAGATTTTCTCCATGAATCTGTGTCATTTTGTGTTTGAAAAAACTCACTTCTAAGGCGGAAACTTTGCCAACACAGGAGAAAAACTTCATCTCAGCCGCTGAGATGTATATCTCCGCAGGCGGGATGCACATCTCAGCAGGCGAGATATACATCTCGCGCCGCGAGATGAAGTTTATGCAGCGGCTTCAATAAGTTTATAGCGGGAGTAATGACTTTTTTCATCGGGAGAGAAAAGAGTTTTCTACGGGGAGGGGATAAGAGATGAAAAGCCGATACTCCTCCCCCTTAATTCCCGTAAACGAAAAAGCCGTAAAACCCGAATATAATAAGTCCTACAAAATTTGGGCGGCAATCGATAATTCATTATTTTTGTACTCCTAATCCCTAGAAAACAAATTCGTAATAGGCAACCATGATTAATAATTTATATCTGAATAGTTTCACATGCTTTGAAGAGTGCAATCTTGACTTCTGCAAAGGCATCAATGTTTTTATAGGCCGTAACGGCACGGGGAAAACCCATCTAATGAAATGTCTTGCAGCTTTGATGAAGGCCAACTTGCTTTTCACACAGTCAAGTTCCAAGACAAAAGATAAATTCGGAGACCTGTTTACGGAAAAACTGCTTGGATATTTCAAACCGGACACATTAGGACATCTGGTGTATAAATACGGAACCGGATCCGCATCTGTAAGAATCACATTGGATACCGGCGAACTTACCTGCACTTTCAGTGAAAAGGCATCGTTGGCAAAGTCCGACAACAACGCTTATATAGAGCAGCCGCATTTTATATACATCCCTCCAAGAGAAATGTTTTCATTGTTCGAAGGCTTCATTAGCTTGTATGAAAAAAGAGAAATCTCATTTGACGAGACTTACCTTGATTTGGCAAAAGCCATGGATGCGGCACCATTGAAGAATGAAGCTCTAAAAGAGGTTCAGGACATGCTTGCCCCTGTGCTGAACAAGTGGAACATAAATGTGGCAAGAAAAGGAAACCGTTTTTATGTAATTGACGACGGCAAGGAGTATGAAGCGCATCTGGTGGCAGAAGGATTGCGAAAGATGGCTACCATATTGTATCTCTGCATCAATGGAGAGCTGAAGCCGGGAAGCATCTTGTTCTGGGACGAACCGGAGTCAAACATGAACCCTACCTTGATTTCAATCATAGTAGATCTTCTGGTGGAAATGGCAAAAAAATACGGAGTGCAGACATTTGTGTCCACGCATGATTATCTGCTGTCGCATAAACTGTCAATGATGGCAGAGTACGCTCCGGAGGAAAGTCCTGAAATGCGCTTCTTCAGCCTGTACAAGACAGGACACAAAGTGGAAGCTGAAGTAGCTGACAAACTGATAGATGTAAACCATAATCCGATATTGGAAGAATATTCGGCATTCTTTGATTTGGAAAACGAATATATGAACAGATACAATGAAAGAGTATAATGAAAGCGGACTCCTGTTCAGATTCGGCGATCAATGGGAAGTATATCAATTGGACAAGGAAGCCGATTACCGGGAAAAGATTTGTAAGCTGGTACCCGAGACCAAAAGCATAGATTTTATCGGATTCAATGAGACCGGTAACATTTTACTTTTTATGGAAGTGAAAAGTTTCAGAGGCTACGGCAACCGTACAAACAGACAGCGTCTGACAGGTGAAAGCGATGATATTACAATGGAAGTGGCCCAAAAGGTCCGGGATTCGCTGGCTACAATCATAGGAGGTGCAAGGCATTCGACCAACCTGCCAGACAAGTGGAAAAAATATATAGAACACTTGAATAAGGGAAAGGCCCTGAAAGTGATAGCCTGGGTAGAGTTGGACGTTTCGACCACAAACCTCCTAAGACGGGCAAACGTCAATATGAATACTCGGGAAAAAGAATTAAGAAAGCGTTTGAAATGGCTTACTTCGGACGTACAAATACTGAATACCCAAAACTACAACAAAGAATGGGAAGGCATGGAAGTGTCACAGCCCAACTGACCAACCGAAAACGAGGCTATTCATTGAAATAATCCCGTTTTCGGTTTTTCCTCTTTTTCTTCCTACTCATGCCCCGACAGAATGGGCAGACAAATCCTATACTTCACCGACAAGATGCGGGCAAGGAACACCGACGAACCGCCTATGATTTGACAAAGGAAGGACTCCAAACCGAGAAAATGGCACAGCCAGTAGATGGCTCCTCCCACCACGCAAGCCATTGCATAAATCTCCTTTCGGAATATCAGTGGAATCTCGTTGATCAAGACATCGCGTATCACACCGCCCGCCGCACCGGTGATGCTGCCCATGATGATGGCCACCCAGAAGGGATAGTCCATGGAAATGCTCTTGTTTACACCTACCACCGTGAAGAGTGCCAGACCGATGCTGTCGAATATGAAGAAGGTATTGTTCAGATGGATGAGGTATTTTCCGAAAAGAATCACCCACAACAAGGCAAGTCCCGTACAAATCAGGTAAATAGGGTCGGTCATCCAGCCCGGCGTGACATCCAGCAGCAAGTCACGTATCGTACCACCGCCAATGGCGGTCACAAACCCTACCACATACGCGCCAAACCAATCGAACTTTTTGGCGGAAGCCAGACGTATGCCACTGATGGCGAAAGCGAACGTACCTATAAAATCGAGTATCTGAACAAATGTAGGCATGACCATATTGAAAGTAAGTATTTAAAAATTAAACATTAAACATCAATTATCTAGAATTAGAAAGAGTGCTATTTTCAACAAGCACTCAAAATAATGGGCAAAGTAACAAATAATTTCCCTAAGAAAGCGTATTTTTGCTCCATCATTTTTCATCAATTACAACAATGAAAGTAACCATCGTATCGGGCGCACGTCCCAACTTTATGAAAATAGCTCCCCTTTGCCGAGCCATGGATGCCGTCAAAGAGGCGGGAAAGAAGATTTCCTACCGCATCGTATATACCGGTCCGCAGAACGATGCCTGTCTGGACGCCTCGCTCTTCTCTGACCTTGCCATGCGGAAACCGGACGCCTATCTGGGTGTCAGCGGAAACAACCATTCGCAGGTCGCCGCCGCCATCATGCTCGCTTTTGAAGAAGAGTTGGACAACCATCCCGCACAAGTGGTATTGGTTGTAGATGACATGACCGCCACCATGAGTTGTGCCATCGTCGCCAAGAAACGGGGGTTGAAAGTGGCGCACGTCATTGCCGGCACACGCTCGTTCGACATGAATATGCCGCGCGAGGTGAACCGCACCATCGTGGATGCCATCTCCGACTACCTCTTCACCGCCGGCATGGTGGCCAACCGCAACCTGAACCAAGAGGGAATGATACCGGAATACATCCACTACGTGGGAAACATACTGATTGACACCATCCGCTTCAACCGCCACCGGCTGATTCAGCCGATATGGTTCTCCACTCTCGGACTGAAGAAAGGAAACTACCTGCTGTTCACCCTCAACCGTCGCGAGCTGCTGGCAAAGAAACCCGTGCTGCAAACCCTCCTGCAAACCTTGATTGAAAAGGCGGACGGCATGCCCATCGTAGCCCCCCTGCACCCCTACGTGCAAAACGCCGTGAAGGCATTGATGCCGGACGTTTCCAACCTCCACATCCTGCCCCCGCAGAGTTATCTGCACTTCGGCTTCCTCATCAACCAGGCACGGGGCATCGTGACCGATTCGGGCAACATCGCCGAAGAGGCCACCTTCCTTGATGTGCCCTGCATCACCCTCAACACCTATGCCGAACATCCCGAGACCTGGCGCATCGGCACCAACGAACTGGTAGGCGAAGATGCCACCGCCCTCTCCGACGCCCTCGACAAACTGCTACAAGGCGAATGGAAACACGCCACCCTACCCGACCGCTGGGACGGACGGACAGCAGAACGCATTGTGCAGACACTGGTGGAGGGATAGTGAGAAGAGTAACGAGTGATAGGTGATTGGCTGTTTAGTTCTGCCGCTAACCACTTATCACCTATCACACCTATCACCTTTATCACTTATCACTATTAATAACCACGGCTCTCTTTACGGAAGCTAGAGGAGTTAAAAGGAGTTATCAGCCTACACATCGACTTAGGAGTTAAAGCCAATCCCCCCCCTGCAACGGCACCATACACAGAAGTGTCGTCTTTAGCTCCTTTAACTCCTAATAAAGCGAAGCGAAGTGATAACTTCTTTAACTCCCGTAAATGAAAAAGCCGTGATTAATAACTTCTTTTTTCTTCCCTGATAAACATTCATATAGGGTAATTTATTAACTTTGCAACCTGAACCATTGTGAATATATGAAGCTATTAACTATAAGAATCGCGATTCTTTGGCTGTTTCTGATTGCCACTATGGGCGCATCGGCCCAGATTAAGGGGGTTATTACAGACTCCCTCACGAACGAACCGTTGATGTATATCACAGTACAATACGAAGGGAAAGGCGTAGGTAGCATCTCCAATGCAAATGGCGAATATCAGGTTGAGACCCGCAAAGGATGGAACGAACTGACATTCTCCGCCATAGGATACGTCACTAAGAAAGTAAAGTTTGCCCCCGGCACCAAAGTATTGAACGTCAAACTCCAATCAGACGACATACAGCTTTCCGAAGTGGTGGTCAAGCCTAAAAAGGAGAGATACTCCCGCAAGAACAATCCGGCCGTGGAGTTCATGAAAAAAGTCATCGAGCACAAAAAGGCGTTGAAACTGGAAGAGAACGACTACTACCAGTATCAAAAGTACGAGAAGATGAAGATGTCGCTCAACGATGTCACCCCGGAGAAGATGGAGAAAGGAATCTACAAGAAATTCTCCTTCTTCAAGGACCAGGTGGAGCTGTCGCCCAAGACTAACAAAATGATTCTGCCCATCTCCATCAAAGAGACGGCCAGCAAGACCATCTACCGCAAAAGCCCCAAAAGCGAAAAGACCATCATCGAAGGTATGAACTCCACCGGTATCGAAGAGTTTTTCAACACCGGCGATATGCTGGGCACCATCTTGAACGATGTCTTCTCCAACGTCAACATCTACGACGATGAAATCCGACTGCTGCAACGCCACTTCATCAGTCCTATCGGCAAGGGAGGCATCAGTTTCTACAAATACTACCTGATGGACACGATTATGGTGGACAAGCAAGAGTGCGTACACCTGACCTTCGTGCCACAGAACCCACAGGATTTCGGCTTCACGGGACACCTCTACGTGGTGAAAGATTCCACCTACGCCGTGAAGAAGTGTACGATGAACCTGCCCCAAAAGACAGGAGTCAACTTCGTGGAAAACCTTGACATCGTGCAGCAATACGAACAGTTGCCCGACAGCAACTGGGTGCTGACCGATGACGACATGACCGTGGAACTGCATTTCGTAAAGGGCATACAGGGCCTGGAGGTGCAACGGACCACCAAATACAGCAATTATCAATTTGAGGAGATAGAACAACGCCTTTTCCGCTTGAAAGGAAGTGTCATCAAAGAGGCGGACATGCTTGCCAAAAGCGACGAGTATTGGGCGAAAGTGCGCCAAGTGCCCCTCACCAAGAAGGAAAGCACGATGGACATCTTCATGAACCGCATCGAACAGATACCCGGCTTCAAGTATGTCATCTTCGGAACCAAGGCGCTGATTGAGAACTTTGTGGAACTGGGCGGGAAAGACCATCCCAGCAAAGTGGATTTAGGTCCCATCAACACCATAATCACAAGCAACTACGTGAACGGCACGCGCTTCCGCTTGAGTGCGATGACCACCGGAAACATGCACCCGCATTGGAGCATTAGCGGCTACGGTGCCTACGGAACCAAGGACAAGAAGTGGTTCTACTCGGGCGAACTGGCCTACTCGTTCAACAAGCGGGACTATGTGTTGTGGGAGTTTCCCAAGCACTACCTCGCCTTCAAATACACCTACGACGTGATGTCTCCCATGGACAAGTATCTGATGACGGACAAAGACAATATGTTTGTGGGTTGGAAGTGGGCCACCGTGGACCAGATGTCCTACATGCGCGATGCCACACTGACGTATGAACTGGAGACCAATACCGGCTTTTCGGTTTTAGCCATGGCACGCCACCGCAACGACCAGCCCGCCGGCATCCTGCAATATTGGAAGAACGACGGTACCACGCCCGGCGTATGGGACCAGCAGAACACATTTGTGCACGACATCACCACCACCGAACTGGGTGTGACCCTGCGTTACGCCCCCGGCGAAACGTTTGTCAATACCAAGCAACGCCGCGTACCTGTATCACTGGATGCCCCGCTCTTCACCCTCTCCCACACCATGGGATTCAAAGGAGTATTGGGAGGAGACTACAATTTCAACCTGACGGAAGCCAGCATCCGCAAACGGTTCTGGTTCGGTTCGTGGGGCAAGATAGACGTCACGGCACGTGCCGGCGCACAATGGAACACCGTACCCTTCCCCTTGCTGAACCTGCCGATGGCGAACCTCTCCTACATCACACAGAACAACGAGTCGTTCAACCTCATCAACAACATGGAGTTTCTGAACGACCGCTACGCATCGCTCGCCCTGAGCTACGACATGAACGGAAAGCTGTTTAACCGAATCCCGCTCATCAAGAAGCTGAAATGGCGCGAACGCTTCCGCCTCCGTGGATTGTGGGGTACGCTGACCGACAAGAACAACCCTTATAAAAACCATAACTCCGACCTCTTCCTCTTCCCCACCAGAGAGGGAGTCGCCACCAGCCACGTCATGAACAAGACGCCCTACCTGGAAGCGAGTGTCGGCATATACAACATCTTCAAGCTGGTACACATCGAGTATGTGCGACGCTTGACCTATACCGATATTCCCGGTATCAAAAAAGGCGGAATACGGTTTATGATATTGACAATGTTTTAAGATTTATGATTTAATCAGCCGAAGGCATTAAATCTGAAATCATAAATCATAAATCCAAACTTTTATGCAACCATTAGCAGAGCGACTACGACCGAAGACATTGGACGAATACATCGGGCAGAAGCATTTGGTAGGCCCAGGCGCGGTGCTGCGCAAGATGATTGACGCGGGACGCATCTCCTCGTTCATCCTTTGGGGACCTCCGGGCGTAGGGAAAACAACCTTGGCGCAAATCATCGCCAACAAACTGGAGACTCCTTTCTATACCCTTAGTGCCGTGACCAGCGGCGTGAAGGACGTGCGCGAAGTGATAGAGCGTGCCAAGAGCAACCGCTTTTTCTCACAGGCAAGCCCCATCCTGTTCATCGACGAAATCCACCGTTTCAGCAAGTCGCAACAAGACTCTCTGCTGGGGGCGGTGGAGCAAGGCATCGTCACGCTGATTGGCGCCACCACCGAGAACCCGTCGTTCGAAGTCATCCGCCCGTTGCTGTCGCGCTGCCAGCTCTACACGCTGAAATCATTGGAACAAGATGACCTTCTGGAACTGCTGCAACGTGCCATCACCACCGACATCGTACTGAAAGAAAGAAAAATAGAGCTGAAAGAGACCACCGCCATGCTCCGCTTCAGCGGCGGGGATGCCCGCAAACTGCTCAACATCCTCGAACTGGTGGTGGAATCGGAAGCCAAAGACTCTGTCGTCATCACTGACGATATGGTGACCGAACGACTGCAACAGAATCCGCTTGCCTACGACAAGGACGGGGAAATGCACTACGACATCATCTCGGCCTTCATCAAATCCATCCGGGGCAGTGACCCCGACGGTGCCATCTACTGGCTGGCACGCATGGTAGAAGGTGGTGAGGATCCTGCTTTCATCGCCCGCCGCCTCGTCATCTCCGCTTCCGAAGACATCGGTCTGGCAAACCCCAACGCCTTGCTGCTTGCCAACGCCTGCTTCGATACATTGATGAAAATAGGCTGGCCCGAAGGACGTATCCCGCTGGCAGAGACCACTATCTACCTCGCCACCAGCCCCAAAAGCAATTCGGCCTATATGGCCATCAACAACGCGCTGGAACTGGTACGCCAAACGGGCAACCTGCCCGTCCCCCTGCACCTGCGCAACGCCCCCACCAAGCTGATGAAGCAGCTGGGCTACGGCGAGAATTACAAATATGCCCACAACTACCCCGGCAACTTCGTCAAGCAGCAGTTCCTGCCCGACGAACTGAAGAACCGGCGCATCTGGGAGCCTCAGCAAAATGCCGCCGAACAGAAGCACAAGGAGCGGATGCAGGCGTTGTGGGGGAAAGAGAGGTTTTAACTGCGATAGAGTGATGATATGATAATTTTAAGACGCGGATTGAGCGGATTTATTCTTTTGATTTTTATCCGCTAACCGAAGAGCCGCACAATCTGCGTCCGAAAGACAATCCTTAATATTGAACCGTTATGAAGATAGTAGTTTTAGACGGCTATGCCGCCAATCCCGGAGACCTCTGCTGGGACGAATTGAAAGCATTGGGTGAGTGTACTGTTTATGACCGAACCGCGCCCGCGGAAGTGTTGGAACGCTCGGCAGGAGCGGAAATCTTGTTGACCAACAAGACCGTAATCACCGCCGAACACATCGCGGCGTTACCCGAATTAAAATACATCGGCGTGCTTGCCACGGGATATAACATCGTGGATGTCACCGCCGCCAAGGAGCACGGCGTCATCGTCACCAACATTCCGGCTTACAGTACCGATTCCGTTGCCCAGATGGTTTTTGCCCACATCCTGAACATCGCCCTGCAAGTGCAGCACCATTCGGAAGAGGTACACAAGGGACGTTGGACCGACAGCAAGGATTTCTGCTTCTGGGACACACCGCTCATCGAGCTGCACGGCAAGAAAATCGGCATCGTCGGATTGGGACACACCGGCTATGCCACCGCCCGCATCGCCATCGGATTCGGCATGCAAGTGTATGCCTACACCTCCAAAACACACTTCCAGCTTCCTCCCGAAATACATAAGATGGAGTTGGACGAGCTTTTCCGCGAATGCGACATCATCAGCCTGCACTGCCCCCTCACCGACTCCACCCGGGAGATGGTGAATGCCGAACGCCTCCGCCTGATGAAGTCCACCGCCATCCTCATCAATACCGGACGCGGTCCGCTCATCAACGAACAAGACCTTGCCGACGCGCTGAACAACGGCACTATCTATGCCGCGGGCGTGGACGTGCTTTCTCAAGAGCCTCCCCGTGCCGACAATCCGCTGCTCACCGCCAAAAACTGCTACATAACGCCTCACATTGCCTGGGCAAGTACGGCAGCACGCGAACGCCTGATGCAGATTATGCTGGAAAACATCCGGGCATACCGGGAAGGGAAACCCGTAAACGTGGTAAACAAATAAGGATATGGAAAATCTGCTGTCATCGCCTTTGCCGGCAGAGACACCCCCATCTGCGCTGGAACCGATGCTTGCAGGTTTCATATAAACAGCAGCCTAAAAAAATCAGGCACGAATTATATGGTTTTTCACGGGTGATAATAAAACCCGTAATTTTCCGTATAATCCGTGCCTGATTGCTGTTGTTCAGACAACCTTTCTCCTTTTGATACACTTTCGGTATATCTCCTCAACCTGTCGGTGTCCTTGTACAGGACACCTCAGGCAGGAGATCAGGAATTAGTTGAATATGTAGCGGATGCCGACTTGCATTCTCCAGCATTCACTGTAATTCTGATAAGTGTCGTAGGTCTTGGTAGGATATTCGCCATTGACTTTATACATAGAGAAGACCGGAGTCAAATCTGTTTCACTGGCTACTCCTTCGTACTTCAAGATACGTCCGTTGTTTGAAACTGCATTTGTCTTGGAGATACCCCATTTAGAGTTAATCAAGTTACCCACATTCATAATGTCGAAGCTCAACTGGAAGCTGTGTTTCGTCTTTCCAATCTTGAATGAGAAGTCTTCCATCAAACGGAAATCGAAACGGTGTACCCACGGAGCGCGGGCAGCATAAGCCTCGGCATATTGTCCTTTGTGATTTCTCAAATAGGAATCTTGTTCTACAAACTTCCAGAAAGCGGCGCGGTCTTCTTCAGACTTGAATTTGATTTCGCTGTCGTTCTTCGGAATATACATCAAGTCGTTGTTGATGCCATCACCATTCATATCGTTGGTATAGCAGAAGCTGTAACCATTGGAAGAATAACCGGAATAGAACAAATTCAGGTGTGTACCACGAAGCAAACCTTTATATTTGAACGGAATGTAATAGTTTACGGAAGCAATCACCTTGTCGGGAATTACATAACGTGAACGCTGAACAGTACCGAAGTTAGGACCATCAACCGTCATCAATCCTTGCCAAGTAGAAACAGGGTCGTTACCGGGCATACCGCTCACTTCTTTCGACTCGGTATGCGTATAAGCCAACATCACATTCAAGTCCTCAATGGGCTGGGCATTCACCGTGAAGTTAAAAGTATAGCCATGGCCTTTGGAAGTATTATCAAGGATAACAGCATTCTTGCCATTATAATGAGCAAAATCACTTGTATATTGTACATTATTATCCGATTTATTATAAGGAGAATAAGAATAAACTATACGGTTATCCGCACCATTAAAGCGCTGCATACCCGTATGAATCAGGTCATTGCTTACATTTCCATCAGCACCTTTGGTTACCTTAAGATATTTCCAATCATCAAAATTCTTTATATTGATGTTGTTGATAGTAACAGCATTGATATTCTTTGTAAACATGAACTCACCCGTTACGGTCAGAGGGAAAGATACCGGCACCTGATAATCCACCGCAATAGAAGATTTCCATACCTGCGGCATTTTGAAGTTATCGGCCACACCGGAAATTTTACTACCTGCAACATGGTTCTCAAGTGTAGTGGGCAAATTGAATTTCCTGATGATTTCATCCATATCGGTAATCATACCGCCTGCCAACTGATCCAGACGAGAATCGTGTCCAAGCACCGCATTGGTTCCTTTTTCATAAGTAGTCTTGAACTGTACAGAGTTCTGCACCATATTGGAGTTGGTCGGCATATTGGTAAAGAACACCAAAGGCAGACGTCCGGTAAAGATACCCGTACCGCCACGCACTTTCAACGACTTATCGCCGAGTACATCCCAAGAGAAACCTACACGCGGAGAAATCTGCATTCTTGAATCGGGCCATTTGCCAGTATCAATATGCTTTCCGTCAAAGTCCAGCTCATAGATGGCATTGTTCCGCTGGATATCCTTATTGTCAAACATCAAGTCATCGAAACGGACACCATAAGTCAGTTTGAACTTGTTGGTGATGTCCCACTCATCCTGCGCATAGAAGCCAATCTGGTTGAAGGTTACCTGTGCGTTCGGATTCTTCTCGCCGTTCCAGCCGTAGGTAATGGCGAATGATTCGGGAGCGGCACCATTCAAGAAATCATCCAAGCTATTGTAACGGTAATACCCTGTAGCGTTACGCATATAGGCATTGTTGGCGAACTGGTGCTCGAAGTTGAAACCGGCCGTTAACTTGTGGCTACCTATAAAGTAGGTAAAGTTGTCCGTAATGCTGGTGATTTTGTTTTTTACACCGTTGTTCCATGTAAACAACTCATAACCGGCACTCATGTAAGGCTCCAGAATCTGTTGTCCGTTCTCGTCCTTACCGGCCATGATGTCGATGAAGGGGAACGGAGCGGAATTAGAGCCACGCATATCCTGAATATCGGTATAAGTGAACAGCAACTGATTGGAAATTTTATCCGTGAAGCGACTATTCAGGTCGGCTGCCCAAGACTGTACCTTGTTATCCATGGAGTACATACTATTGGCGAATGCCATAGACTGCGTACCTACACGGTAAGTACCATTTAAACGCAAACCTGTATCGGAAGAGTTTCCGTTAGGACCGTTCCAAGCCACGTTCTTCGTATTGTTGTAGCGCAAACTCAAACGGTGACGGTCGGTGATGTTCCAGTCAATACGAGCCAAAAGTTTCGTGTTCTCTTCGTCGGCGGGGAAGTTGGTATAAGAACCGGTATTGTAACCGTATTTGTCTTTCAGATGCTTGGAAACCTTCTCCATATCCGACTTCAAGGTACGTGACACCATACCTTCCACCTTTTCGCCGTCCTCGCGCGCACGATACTTAATTACTTCACCCGGAGTCTTTTCCTTCTCATAGTTCACGAAGAAGAACAGCTTGTTCTTGATAATCGGGCCACCCAATGTGAAACCGTAGGTAGTCTTCGACTCATCGGCACGGGCACCCAGGTCTTTTCCATTGATGCGGTTACCGCGCATATCCTGGTTACGGTAGTAAGTGTATGCCGTACCCTTGAAAGTGTTGGTACCCGACTTCGTGATGGCGTTGACACCACCGCCGATGAAGTTCGTCTGGCGGACATCAAACGGAGATACCACTACCTGCACCTCTTCAATGGCATCCATGGAAATCGGATTTCCGCCACCCGGCAAGGCATCGCTCAGACCGAAGTTGTTGTTGAAGTTGGCACCGTCAATCGTGAAGTTCGTGGAACGTCCGTCACCACCGGCAAAGCTCATGCCATTGGCGTAGGGAGAAAGACGGGCGATGTCGCTGATGCTGCGGTTCACGGTAGGAAGCTGTGTGATTTGTGTAGAGGAGATGTTGGTGGTGGCACCGGTCTTCTCTGCCGCAAACTTAGTCTTTGCTGCCGTCACCACAACCTCATTCAGCAATTCCGAAGATTCTTTCATCTCTGTATTCAGGTTATATACCTCACCCAGCTGGAGAGTGATGTCCTTATAAAGAACTGTCTGAAAACCGATATAGGAAATCTCAATCCGATAAGGACCGCCGGTACGCATACCTTGAATGGAGTAGCGTCCATCTACGTTAGTCACTGTACCATAGCGTGAACCGGAAGGTTCGTGTATGGCCTGAATGGTAGCACCGATAATCGGCTCATTGCCTGCCTCTGTCACCTTTCCAGCCATAGAGGCGGTCGTTACCTGTGCATTTACCCCTACAGCTGCCAATAAGAGCAGCACCGTCAGAATAGCACTCATTCTCTTTAACATAATACTTTTTAATTTAGTTAATTAAAGTGTTATATATCTCAAAACGCCACAAAGATACGCAAATTAATATATAAACATGTTGCATAACCATTACATTTTTTAAGGATTCGTGCTATTTAGAGGAATTATTGATATTTGAGAGCCCTGTCAAGAATAAAAAAGAACCGTATCACACTCTGAAACAGAGCTTGATACGGTTCTTATTATATTATTAAGGTGCATCGTACACCTTCCTGTCAATCTTCCATCAGTTTCCGATAGCGTACACGTGTCGGTTCTTCCTTGCCCAGACGTTTCTGCTTGTTCTCTTCATATTCGGAATAGGAACCTTCGAAGAAGAATACGTTTGAATCTCCTTCAAAAGCCAGGATGTGCGTACAGATACGGTCCAGAAACCAACGGTCGTGGCTGATGACCACGGCACATCCGGCAAAATCCTCCAAACCTTCTTCGAGGGCACGGAGCGTATTCACATCAATGTCGTTGGTAGGCTCGTCAAGCAACAATACATTTCCCTCTTCCTTCAGACAGAGTGCCAAATGCAAACGGTTACGCTCACCGCCGGACAATACGCCGCACAACTTCTCTTGGTCGGCACCTGAGAAATTAAAGCGGGACAGGTAGGCACGCGCATTGATGTCGCGTCCTCCCATACGAATCAGGTCGTTGCCACCGGAAATCACCTGATAAACGCTCTTGTTGGGGTCGATGTCTTTATGCTGCTGGTCCACGTATGCCACCTTTACCGTTTCTCCCACTTCAAACTCACCCTTGTCCGCCTTCTCCAATCCCATGATAAGACGGAACAGCGTGGTCTTTCCGGCACCGTTAGGACCGATGATGCCCACAATGCCGTTGGGCGGCAGCATGAAGTTCAGGTCATCGAACAGCAGCTTGTCGCCAAACGCCTTCGCCACATGCTTCGCTTCAATCACCTTATTGCCCAAACGGGGACCGTTCGGGATGAAGATTTCCAGTTTCTCTTCCTTCTCCTTTACATCCTCGTTCAGCAGCTTGTCGTAGGAGTTCAGACGCGCCTTTCCCTTCGCCTGACGGGCTTTGGGCGCCATGCGTACCCATTCCAACTCGCGCTCCAACGTCTTGCGGCGCTTGCTGGCACTCTTCTCCTCCTGCTCCATGCGCTTGGTCTTCTGTTCCAGCCAACTGGAATAATTGCCTTTCCAGGGGATGCCCTCGCCACGGTCCAGTTCCAGAATCCATCCTGCCACGTGATCCAGGAAGTAACGGTCGTGGGTAACGGCAATTACCGTACCCTCATATTGCTGCAAATGCTGCTCCAGCCAATCGATGGACTCCGCATCAAGGTGGTTGGTAGGCTCGTCCAGCAAAAGAATATCGGGCTTCTGCAACAACAGGCGACAAAGAGCTACGCGGCGACGTTCACCTCCCGAAAGATGTTCCACCGACTGGTCTTCGGGCGGACAGCGCAAAGCATCCATCGCACGCTCCAGCTTGCTGTCAAGATTCCACGCATCGGTGGCATCAATGATATCCTGCAGTTCTGCCTGACGGGTGAAAAGCTTGTCCATCTTATCGGAGTCTTCGTAATATTCGGGAAGCCCAAACTTCTGATTGATTTCTTCGTATTCAGTCAGCGCATCCACAATCGGCTGCACACCTTCCATCACTACCTCCTTCACGGTCTTCGCTGGGTCAAGATACGGTTCCTGCGCCAAATAGCCCACTGAATATCCCGGTGAGAAAACCACCTCGCCTTGATAGGAGTTGTCCAACCCGGCGATAATCTTCAGCAAGGTTGACTTACCCGAACCGTTCAAACCGATAATACCGATTTTCGCTCCATAAAAGAACGAGAGGTAAATATTCTTCAACACCTGTTTATTGTTCTGCTGAATGGTCTTGTTCAGCCCCACCATAGAGAAAATG
>NZ_JAICZW010000081.1 GCF_029057325.1 Bacteroides sp.
GTGCTGGGCGATGCCGCTCAAGATGGTGCGGTTCGCCAGTCCGTCGGCAATCGTGAACTTAAGCAGTTTCTTCATCTTGGGCACGGCGTCGCATTCCAGCACCGTACCTACACGGATATCCAGCTTCTCGAATTCTTCGAAGGCGATGGTGGGTTTGATGGGGTTTGCCTTGTAGTTTGCCGCTTCGTTTGCCTTCTTGGTGGCGAGCAGCTTGTCAACTTGCGCCTGGATGACATCGTCTTCCAGTTTCTCAAACAGCAGTTCGGGGGTGCCCAGCTGGTGGCCTACGGGCAAGAGGTCGGTGCTTCCCAAAGTAGCCCAGTCGAAACTTTCCATGTTCAGCATCTTGCGGAGTTTCTCGCTGCTGAAGGGCAGGAACGGTTCGAAGGCGATGGCAAGGTTTGCTACCAGTTGCAGGGAGATGTTGAGGATGGTGGCTACGCGCCCCATGTCTGTCTTGGCGAGCTTCCACGGTTCGGTGTCGGCAAGGTACTTGTTGCCGATGCGTGCCAGGTTCATCGCCTCTTTCTGTGCGTCACGGAACTTGAACACGTCGAGCAATTTCTCCACTTCTGCCTTGACATCAGAGAACTCTTTCAGGGTTTCGCGGTCGTAGTCGTTCAGTTCGCCAGCGGCGGGAACCACACCGTCGAAGTATTTCTTGGTAAGTTGCAGGGCACGGTTCACGAAGTTGCCATATACGGCTACCAATTCGTTGTTGTTGCGTGCCTGGAAGTCCTTCCAAGTGAAGTCGTTGTCTTTGGTCTCCGGGGCGTTGGCGGTCAGCACGTAGCGCAGCACGTCCTGCTTGCCGGGGAAGTCCTGCAAGTATTCGTGCAGCCATACCGCCCAGTTGCGTGAGGTGGAAATTTTGTCGCCTTCGAGGTTCAGGAACTCGTTGCTCGGCACGTTGTCCGGCAGGATGTAGCTGCCTTCCGCCTTCAGCATGGCGGGGAAGACGATGCAGTGGAACACGATGTTGTCCTTGCCGATGAAGTGGATGAGGCGTGTCTCGGGATCTTTCCACCACTTCTCCCACGAGTCGGGCAGCAGTTCCTTGGTATTGCTGATGTAGCCGATGGGGGCGTCGAACCACACGTAGAGCACTTTGCCGTCGGCGCCCTCTACGGGCACAGGGATACCCCAGTCCAAGTCGCGGCTCACGGCACGCGGTTGCAATCCCATGTCGAGCCAGCTCTTGCATTGCCCATAGACGTTGGGGCGCCACTCCTTGTGGTCTTCCAAAATCCATTGGCGCAGCCATGCTTCATGCTTGTCCAGCGGGAGATACCAGTGTTTGGTCTCGCGCATCACGGGTTGGCTGCCGCTGATGGCGCTCTTCGGATTAATCAGGTCCGTAGGGCTAAGGCTGGTGCCGCACTTCTCGCACTGGTCGCCGTATGCGCCTTCGGCGTGGCAGTGGGGGCATTCGCCGGTGATATAGCGGTCGGCAAGAAAGGTCTTCGCCTCTTCGTCGTAGTATTGCATGC
This sequence comes from Bacteroides sp., assembly GCF_029057325.1. Classification (GTDB taxonomy): domain Bacteria; phylum Bacteroidota; class Bacteroidia; order Bacteroidales; family Bacteroidaceae; genus Bacteroides. The sequence goes on from NZ_JAICZW010000081.1 coordinate 1,491, forward strand.
TGGTCTTCTCGATGAACTCGCCCTTGTCATAGAGTTTGCGGAAGAAGTCCGAAGCCGTCTGGTGATGTGTCTCCGAAGAGGTGCGGCTATACACGTCGAACGAGATGCCGAACTCCTTGAACGATTCCTTGATGAGCGTGTGGTAGCGGTCCACCACGTCCTGCGGCGTGATGCCTTCCTTCTTTGCACGGATGGTGATGGGCACTCCGTGTTCGTCGGAACCTCCGATGAAGATGACGTCTTCCTTTTTCAGTCTCAGGTAGCGGACATAGATGTCGGCAGGCACATAGACGCCCGCCAAGTGTCCGATATGAACGGGTCCGTTGGCATACGGCAGCGCCGATGTCACGGTGGTACGTTTGAATTTCGTTTCCATTGTAGTATGTATCTCTTTTGTTATGAACACGTTTGGACGTGCAAAGATAGCGGTTTTCTGTGAAATACGAATATACTTCCGGCTTCTTTCCGTATTTCCCTTTTTTCCGGACTATCTTTCAGCGAAGTCGTCAGTATCACCAATACTTCTCCCATAAATAGCGCAACGGACTGAGCAGCCTTCCGGTCACGCTTCTTTCGTCCGTCATCACTTCCGCGGTTCCTGTCAGTTCTCCATTGAAGTTCAAAGCCTTGCCGTAGGAGGTGCGCAGGTCTTGTGGCAGGTTCACGGTGACGGTATAGGCGCTTTCTTCGTCGGCAAGCAGGGAGACTGAAAGCACTTTCCCCGTCAGGAAGCCGAATTCCATGTACGGATATCCTGCCACGCTGATGTTTACCCTCTGCCCCGGTGCCACCTTTCCCGAGCCGTTGGCAGGCAGTTTCATTTTTCCGATGATGCGGCCCGGCTCCCGTGCCACCACGGAGAACACCTTGTCGCCGCTGCCCACGTTCTGATGCTGTTGCCAGATGTGGTTGTAGGAGAGTATGCCGTTGGCAGGGCTGACAAAGAGGCAAGCCATTTCCCACTCCTCGATGCTCATCCGCAGTTCGTTGCAGGCGGTTTGCAGGGCGATGCCCAATCTGTTCGCCTCGCGTTTCTCTTCCATCTGCGTTTCGATGATGCGCTGTTGCAGTTGTGCCTCCTGTATCCGTGCCGTGGAGAGGGAGGTCATCAGTTGTTCCCGCCCTTGTTGTTTGTTTAGGAAAGCCTGTTTGGCCTCCTCGTACTCCGATTGTGCGGTCAGCCCTTTGTCAAAGAGCAGCTTCTCGCGGTTGTGCACGGTGGCGGCTATCCCCAGTTGCTCCTTGTCCAGTTCCGTCTGTCGGTTCAGGTGGGCGATGTAGCGGCGGTACTCCTGTAGCTCCTTTCGGGTGGCTTCCAGTTGTTGCCTGTGCAGGTTCAGGGAGAAGAAGTTGCGGTAGTCTGTCAGGCTTTTCTGGAACGAGGCGTAGGCGTTCTGTATGCTTCCCAAGGCAAGCCCTTCGGGAAAGTATTTCGTGCAGGCGTTACTGTCCGCCGGGCTGAAAGCCTCCAGTTTCCGTTTCAGGCGTAGCACGTCCGCCGTCACGGCGGGATTGTCGAGCACGGCGATGACGCTTCCCGTCCATACGGAGTCGCGGTCGTGATGGAACACTTCTTTTATCTTCCCGCTGTTCCGTGCCACTATCCATACGGGCGGATGCTCCGTAGTTACCGTGACCGGTGCGCTTATCACGTCCGGGTATTTGAAGAAGCAGCCTCCCACGAAGAAGAGTGCCAGCACAATGAAGAACACCGTGATGCCCCACCGTACCAGTGCGTGTGGCGGGCGTGTCAGGATGTCCTGCACCTCCTCGCACCTCAGCTCGATTTCTTTTCTTTCCTCCGACATAGTTTTAAGAAGTCATGGAGAGATTTTTTAATTTTTAATTCTCAATTTTTAATTCTCAAAGTTCCAACTGGTTCTTCACCAACCTGTAGTATTTCCCCTCCCGTGCCGTCAGTTCCTCGTGCGTGCCCGTTTCGGCTATCCGTCCTTGCTCTATCACCACGATGCGGTCCGCCTTGCGCACGGTGCTCAGGCGGTGTGCCACCACTACCGAAGTCCGGCCCTCGAAGAAGCGTTGCAGGTTCTCCATGATGATGCGCTCGTTGTTGGCATCCAGGGCGTTGGTAGCCTCGTCGAAGAAGATGAACTCCGGGTTCTTATAGACGGCACGGGCTATGAGTATGCGTTGCTTCTGCCCCTGGCTCAGTCCGTGTCCCTCTTGCCCTATCCGGGTGTTGTAGCCCAGTGGCAGTTCCTCGATGAAGCGGTGTATGTTCGCCACCTCTGCCGCATGGCGCAGCCGCTCCTTGTCGATGTGCTCCACGCCGGGGGCGATGTTTCCGGCGATGCTGTCCGAGAAGATGAATCCGTCCTGCATCACCACGCCGCACCGCTTTCTCCATTCGCGGATGCTGTAGTTCTCCAGCGGCGTGTCGCCCAGCAGGATTCCTCCTCCCGCAGGCGGGTAGAAGCCTAACAGCAGCTTCACCAATGTGGTCTTTCCACTTCCGCTCATGCCCACGATGGCCGTCTGCTTGCCCGAGGCTATTTCCAGACTGATGTTGTCCAGTGTGGGCGTTTCGCTCAGCGGGTCGTATTTGAAGCTCAGGTTCTCTATCCGCAGGCTCTTCCCGGCGGGTATCTCCCGCAGCAGTTCCCGGGTGGGGTTTTCTTCATCGGGCTTGTCGCGCACTTCGCCCAAGCGGTTCATGCTGAGGCGGGCATCCTGCATGTCGCGGGCAAAGGCGATAAGCTCGTTCACCGGGCTGTTCAGTTGCCCGATGATGTACTGCACCGACAGCATCATGCCCAGCGTCATCTCTCCCCGCACCACCAGCGAGGCCACCAGTCCCGTAATCACGATGTTCTTGGTCTGGTTTATCAGCACGGCGCCCGAGTCCTGGTATTGCCTCAGGGCGAGGCTCCTGATGTTCACCTTGAAGAGCCGTGCCTGTATGCGTTCCCACTCCCAGCGCTTCTGCCGTTCGCAGGCGCTGAGTTTTATCTCCTGCATGCCGTTCACCAGTTGCACCACGGTGCTCTGGTTGGCACTCTGCTGGGCAAAGCGTTTGTGGTCCAGTTCCGCCCGTTTCTTCATGAAGAGCCACACGTAGGCCACGTAGAGCGCGCTTCCTCCCATGAAGATAAGGAATATCAGGGGACTATAGAGCAGCAGCACGATGCCGAACACCGCGATGTTGAACAGCGAGAACACCACGCTGAGGCTACTCCCGGTCAGGAAGCCCTGTATGCGTGTGTGGTCGTTGATGCGTTGCAGGATGTCGCCCGTCATCTTGGTGTCGAAGTAGCCCATGGGTAGCTTCATCAGCTTGATGAGGAAATCGGAGATGAGGGCGATGTTGATGCGCGTGCCCAGGTGCAGCAATATCCAGCCGCGGATAAACTCCACGGCGCTGCTGCTGACGGTCAGCATCAGTTGGGCGATGAGCACCAGGTAGATGAAGCCGGGGTTCTGGTTGTTGATGCCGAAGTCCACGATGCTTTGCGTGAGGAAGGGCAACATCAGTTGAATCATGCTGCCCAGCAGTAACCCCAACAACAATTGTCCCACCAACTGCTTGTAGGGGCGCAGGTAGGAGTAGAGGAAGCTGAATCCTTTGCTTCCGGCGTGGTCGGTCTCCCCTTCGTCTTCCCGGGCGTAGAAGTCCGGGGTGGTCTCTATCAGCAGTGCCACGCCGGTCTCCTCTCCCTCCTTCTTGCTGCTGAGCCAGCAGCGGCAGAACTCTTCCCGGGTGTATTTCAGTTTCCCGGCCCCGGGGTCGGCCACCCACACATGCCTGCTGTCCAGTTTGTACACCACCACGAAGTGCTGTTGGTTCCAGTGGACAATGCAGGGCAGGGGGGCTTCCTGCAACGTTTCGTAGGTCACCTGCACGCAGATGCTTCGGAAGCCGAGTTTCTCCGCCGCTTCGCTGATGCCGAGCATAGAGACTCCCTCACGAGTGATGAACGATTTCTCCCGCAGCCATTCCAAAGAATAGCGCTTGCCATAGAAGGCGGCAACCATGCGGAGGCAGGTGGGACCGCAGTCCATGCTGTCGTGTTGGAGGTAGTGGGGGAAGGGCTTCATTGGTTGATCAGGCTATCTATCTTTTGTAGAAGCTCTTTGCCATGTATGTCTGTGGCAATTACTTGATGTTTTTCGTTTAATATAATATTATAGGGAATGGTACCGATGTTCATTGCTTCTATCGTTTCATTCATATTTTCCTTGTCATCCACCGCTGTCAAATTGAGGAAATCGTGCAACCGGTTCTTTTCTATGCTCTTTTTCCAATTAGCATGCTTCTTATCAATGGAGATCAAGCATATCTTTATCTTGTCTCCATATAACTTCTGAAGTTGGCGGATATATGGGATTTCTTCCAAGCATGGAATACACCAACTTGCCCAAAAGTCTATCAGGATAATTTTTCCTTTTAATTCAGATATGGATACTTTGTTGTTTTGGTCGGACAGCAAAGTTATATCATTCACGTTTACAGCCTTTTTGGAGGAAGACTGCTTCATTCGGCTGAATTTCGCATATTCCACCAAACGCCTATTCGTAATGTCTTTGATAAGTTTGTCCGCTATTTTGCTTTCTTCGCTTTCAGGCGGATAGTTCTGGCTGACGGGATGGATAAGCCTTTCTATCTGTTGGTTGCCCGGAAATCTCATTAGGGCGATATTGCACAAGGTCGTTAAGGAGTCCTTGCTTACTTTTTCTTTGAAGTGTTTTAGAGAAGCTATGGTGTTGAATGATGAACGCGATTGTTGTATAATTCCCATTTCGATGGAATCTATTTGGGCATCTATGCGGGCTATTCGGGCGATTATATCTTTGCTTTCTTCATCTGTAAGTTGGGGTGAAGCCAATTCTGCGTGTAAATTTCTTTTTTCTTGATGAAGCTTGCTTGTTGCCCTTATTTTTTGTGCACGTTCATTGTTCGCATCAGCTCCTTCAATGTTTACTAGTGGCGAAATGCCATCCGCTTCGGAAATAGATGCTTTTATACTGCTATTTGGGGTCAGGACAACGAACCAGTCTATGGGACCTTTTTGAGAGAACAGAATGCAGAACCAGCGCTCTTCCTGTGCGTATGTGTAAAGAGTTATCTCTTTTTGACCTTTCTCTACCGTCACCGAATCGTCTATGATTCGGTCGTTGTTGTCATAGTGGTGTAAATATACCTTTTGTTCGCAATCATTGATTGAGGAGTCCAACTCAATTCTGATTTGTACATTTTTTCCCTGAGGCATCTGTGCCGATAGATTGCAGCTTGTGGCTACGAGGATAAGTAAGCTGTAAATGATTCTTGTTCCCATGCGATTTATGTTTTTATATATTTAGTCTGTTAGAAACTGCCGACTTTTTTTCTGCATTAGTCCATCTCCGCCGCTTCGCTGATGCCGAGCATAGAGACTCCCTCGCGAGTGATGAACGATTTCTCCCGCAGCCATTCCAAAGAATAGCGCTTGCCATAGAAGGCGGTAACCATGCGCAGGCAGGTGGGCCGCAGTCCATGGTGCCGTGCTGGAGGTAGTGGGGGAAGGGCTTCATTGGGCTTTAATTATACATATAAATAGTCTATATCTTTAATATTATAATAGCTTGGTAATTTATTCCCGTTTATAAATAAAAGTGGGGTACTATAAAGTTTATGACTTCGGCACCATTCTTCTTGTACATTGATATAAGAATCATACTTGGAAGCCTCTTGCTGAAACTTTGCGGCATATATGATTTTGTTTTTGCTGACAGGATAATAGGCAACATATTTTTGTAATTTAACGAGAAATTGCTTTGAATCCATTAAGTAATCGGAGATTAAATGTCTGGCTATCGTTATTGATTCTGGATGGCCCTTTCGATCCAATAGGAAAATCAAATTCAACTTTAGGTCATCTTTTCTTTGAAGGATGGGGATCAGTGTTTGTAGTTCTTTTATGCAAGAAGCGCAAATAGGACTAAAAATCAATGTAAGCTTTGTTCTCGCATTTGCATTCCCTATGGATATTTTGTCCACTTTGTCTATATCCTCAAGGTGAAGTTCTTGTTGGAAAAGATATTGTGTAATGTTCTCGTCATATATCAACTCGTTAAATTTATCTTTTAAGACAAGATACTCCTTTTGGGTGACAATTAGTGGTTTAACAACTACATAAATTGATACTATGACTAAGAATGTTATCATAATACTCATTATGGGCCTGGCATTTAATAACATACGGGTATCTCTGAGGGTTATGGTACAGATACTTAATACAAACAAAAATACAAAAACAGCTTGTACGGAAAGGCAAAGGGTACACCATTTTCGTGCAACAAATCTTTGATAGAAAAGAGAATAGCATACGTATCCAATGCTGAACAAAGAAAGGATGTTGATAAAGGATTGTGCCGTATTAAACGGTAAAATTAGCAATATAGCTAAAAGAAAAGTGAAATATACGAATCCAATGTCACTCCAAGAAACAATCTCCATAAAATAGGCATCTTTGAAATCCAATATGGAAGAACAATCCACCTTGCTTTTATTTCCTTTTGACGAACATAGTTTCTTAATGTATATGTTGTATTTATCTGTTTGCTCGATGAACAAAAGAATGGATGCACCCAATCCACCTAATACCCCAAAGAAGTACAGATAAAAAAGGAATTCTCCAGTTCTTTTTAAAATTAGCAAATAAATACACAATGCTACTAAGCATGATATAGACAAGGGATATTTGGCTATATCTACAAAGGTGTCGAACTTGCTCTTTAACGGAATATTGATTTTTCCCGGTAAATCATCGATGACGAGGATATTTCCATCCCACATTTCTTCAAAATCTTCTTTTTTTATACTTTCCGTCTTTCCTTTTTCATCAATTATTTCTACAGAATCGGCTGTAATTTTTGTAATAAATAGGAATAAGTCCACATTTGTCATGATATGAGCAATGACTGGACAAGGTATATTTGATAGCTCTTCATAACTGGTATGTATGGCAAAACTATCTTTGCCCATCCTTTGCAATATGTACTGAAAAGACAGAAAACTGGGAAAATCCGGGTGTTCTTTCAATATCTGATACAATGCGGCTGAGTATTCGACATCGTAATGATTTGTAATGATTTTCAAAATACTCCTTGCATTGTCTTTTATTATTTTTTGATGCGCATTCATGCTATTTGCTATTTTAGATACTTGTCTATTGTTGTTGTCACCTGTTCGTCACTTGGCCTTGGGGCGTTCACTTCAACAATATTGCCTTTTTTGTCAAAAATAATATATCGGGGGATTGACTCTAGCTTTAGCTTCTCCAGTATTTTGCTGTTTTTTGAGTTTATGATGAGAAAATTGTTGGGCACTTCTGATAGCCCCTCCTGCTCTATCGCTTTCTTCCAACTGCTTTCTTGGTCGTTGAGAGCCATATAGACGAACACCACATCTTTTTCTTTATATAGTTCCCGTAATTTTGTTGAGGGAATCATCTCTTCCCGACAAGGTACACACCAACTTGCCCAAAAGTCCATATAAATGACCTTTCCCTTGTTTTTTTCTAACAATAGTTTCAGGTTGGTTGGCTTTCCGCTAACATCTTTCAATAATAGCTGGTTGGTATCGGCGGATAGGTTGTATTTGTCTATTATCTTGTTGAATAGCACTGTGTCTTGGGTTATATGGATATATTTACCAAGATAGTTATTTACGTCTTGCGCCGAAAAGTTTTCACCGATTTCTTTAATGCAACGTTCAAGTAGAAGGTGTTTTGATTTTTGCTGGAATGGTTTTGGAGATAGTTCATCGAAAGTTCGCCGCCAGTCTTTACTTCCTCCTTGTGATTTACGTATTGTCGGAATATGCTGATTGAAAAACCAAAGATAATAGTCCAAAAATTCACGGTAGGAGGGATAATGGATATACTTGTCACACACTTCCAACTCCATCTGGCGATAGAAAGCGGTATCCTTATTCAATATTCGCCGAGATTCGTATTCTTTCAGCTTTAATAAATATTGGTAACGATTATGTATTTCATTTGAGATAAGTTGCTGTTCTTTAAAGATATTGATAGTATCCATATAGTTTTTTTTATAACTATCGAACATGGATTGTAATGAATCTAAAGGACAATAATCCATTATTAGTGAAGTCCAATTATTTGCCCGTATTACATCAATAGCTTCAGCAATCCGTACCCAGTCACTTCCAAGACAAGTCTTTGCTTCTAATCCAGCATGAGTCTTCCCCTTGCGCAATTCATAATTCATATTATAGATTCTACTATATTCGGGATGGTGCTTACTATTTAAAATGGGGTAGCCAATACTATCCTGAGAAATAGTAATGGTATCCCCCTGAATTAATGGGTAGTAATTAAACTCATAATCGCCATAGTTTAGGCCTAACTCTTTGAAGTGTTCAGTGGAATAAAAGGTTAGGGTATCAAGGTCTTTATTGGGCATGTATTCCATAAGAGTCCCTGCACTATCAGTATAAAGAACTTTGGGCATTGGCACGTGTCTCATACCTCCTGGTGTTCTGTACGGTTTTGGATGATAATGATTGAAACAGACTATAGTATTCTTCTCACATTTCTCATTGGCGGCTTGATGCTGTTGGCAAGATAAAATGCTTATCGCCAGAAAAAGCATGAAACATATACATATCATAAATGTAGCTTTTAGATTTGTAATAGTATTAAATAAGGAGTAGAAGAATTATTGCTGAAATCAATAGTTCCCCTACTCTTTAATCTATCATTTATCCACAATAGCTGCTTGAAGCACAACTATCACAGCACCAATAGCCATCGGGGGTAGCCATGAACTGAGCATGCTTTTTGCTTACACCGCATTCTACGGTACCTGTTGGGGATTTGTAACCACAAGTTCCACTTCCTCCCTTGATAGCTCTCATTTGTTTTTTATTGATAGCTTTTGCTTTTAAATCATTAAAATTCATAATGTTCTATTTCTTAATTAACTCTACTCTATTAAAGCTTTTCGATTCCGCTTATATTTATGTGCACAAAATATCAAAGAATAAATTCGCCGGTCAAGAAACTGCCGTCCGCTTCTATCTCAATCAGATAGCTGCCGCTGTTCTCGCCGTTCAGGTCTATGCGGAGGGTAGTGGGGTTGCTATATGCCTCTGTATGGACGGTTTCACCGGTAGCGGTGTGGGTGATGGTGACGGTAGCGTCCTCAATGGTTGCATTGAAATTGATGCTTACTACCTTATTATATATATAAGCATAGGCTATTTGCCGTTGGATGCTGCGTCTGATAGGACTTTGTCCTTCTTTATCAATAACTCTTTTTGTATCATTATCATTTGTTTGTTGGAGAGTAATCTCAACGGGATTATTTTCTTCTGCTGCGTGCAGCACATTTCCTAAGGAAACAATAGCAAGTAAAATAAGTAACAGCTTTTTCATAATCATACACTTTTAGTTGTTTTATTAATGTCACAAATGTATGGATTTACATGGTAGTTGTGTGTATAAAAAGTGTATAAATGTAGTGTATAACAGCAGATATACATGTATAAAAAGCTATTTTCTCTCTTGACACAACTCTTTTAAGACTTTTTGCAGCGAAGTGGCTCCATGCGCAAACCCCATTTTCTTTTCCACAATGCGGTTCGCTTTTTTGTAGATGGTGTCCCGTTGGCAGTTCAGTAAGTAGCCGAAATGACTGATGGGAAAATCCGTCAAATAGAGACAGCAAAGGTGGATTTCTTCTTGGGATAGATTGTATCGGGAGTATAGTTTTAGGGTAACATCATTCCAACGCCGATCTGCCTCGGCAACCAACTGCATCCAATCTTCCTTTTCCATACACAACTCTGATTTGTCGCGCTCTTTGTAGTCTTGAATGATGCGTTTCATTTTCAATTCTATTTTCGAATATTCTTGCGTTGTTTTCAACAATGATTGTCGTTCTTGGTTCAACGTGTCCAGTTCCTTGCGCAATTTTTCTTTCAGGGCGACATCATGATGCAGTGCTTCCAACTCTTTCTCCAAATAGGCTATTCTTTCTACTTTTTGTCGTTGTTCTTTTTCAAGTCTGCTATTCTGTCGCTGCATCATTGCCTGCATATCTTCCAATCTGCCTTTTTCTTCTTGCAGCCGGAGGGTTTTGTGGCGGTTTCTGTTCCGTATGAATAAGAAAAGGAGCAGAGCCACTATGACAAGCAGAAACAATAGGTAATTGTATGTGTTGACAGATGCCTCATGCTCTTTTTGTTGGTGGAGCATTTGAACCTCTTTTTCAGCACCAATCATGCCGTAGGCTTGTTGACTGCGGGTATTCCGCAAACTGTCCAGATAGATAGTGTGCATTTTTGCCAATTCCAAGGATTCTTGGTAATTTTCGGAAGCTTTTGCTATATCAGATAGGTATCCATAAACTCCGGCTTTTATAGCATAGCTTTTGGCGGGAAGAGCTTTGTATAGATAGAAAGTGGCAGAGTCATATTGGTGATTTTCATAATAGGCATTTCCCAACAACTGATAGGTGCTGTAGCAGTGTATTGTATCATCTTGCAGTGCAAGGTTTTGTTTGGCAAACTCTACCGCCTCTTTCCCTTTTTCCATTCTGCTGTATAAAGAACTCAATGAATACATCGTTCTTTTACTCAACAAATGATTGTTTAGCAGTTTGGCCATGCGATATGCTTGCAGCATCAGTTTTTCCGCTTTTGGATAAAAACGTTTGCCTTTTTCCACCTGTATCATTCCCCGCTGCAATAAGGTTTCTGCCTGAAGCAGGGAGTCTTCCATCTGTACTGCAATCTGCTGCACTTCCTGATAGACGGAATCTGCCTGCTCATTCAGGTCGTTGGTATAAAACAAGTAGCCTATGTTATTGCAGATGAGGCTTAACAAGCAAAGGTTTTTGCCGTTCTCCACTAGCTTTTTAGCTGTTAGGAAATGGGACATCGCTTTTGTATCGTTTCTTAAATCCCTATATACACATCCGCCATAATAGTAACTGCGTGCTCGCATCTCCATATTGGAAGTCTTGTCATAATAAGCGATGGCAGAAAGTATCAGCGAATCATCCTTCTGCTTCACATAGTTCTTGTCCCGTGCCTGCGTCAGCAGCAGGGCATGGTAGGCACGGTCGGCATCTGTTTTCAGCTTTTTAGAAGGTATGCCGTCCAGAACGATGAGTGCGCTGTCCGGGCGTACCGTCAGCAAGGAGTCCGCCTGCATGAGCAGGGTGCCGTAGTCCACCCTGTCTGTGCAGGCAGCCAGTAGGATAGCCAACGTATATATAAATGTTTTTACTGCTTTCATTACATCCCCCACACTTCAATCGTCCTCCCTGCATACTCTTCCGTTCGGTGCCATAGTTTCTCTTCCCGCAATTTGTCTATCAGAATGTCTATATGCGTATCTCTCCGATAGATGATTTGTTCCTGTGCCCGGTAAATCATTTCAGGGATGATGCGAATGCTGCGGTCGCGGTTCTCCTTCATCCTCATGGTCACTTCGTAGCCCAAGGCGTTGACCAGCCAAGGTTGCCCTTCGGTCGCCTCCCAAATCAGGGGGAAGCAGGCTTCGTCAAACTCCTGTCCGGTGGCAGCGGTGTGCTGCATATATAGTTCTCGGATTTCCTCCTTCGTAAAGTTGCCGAGGTGCAGCGATTCTGCCTTGATGTTGAACGCCGACCCGCCAGTGACGATGTCTTGGTTGGAGAGCACGATGCGGTAATCGCGTACGTCGCGTATGCCGCAGAGGATGATGGTTTGCGGGAAGTGCGCGGGTCGGTTGGCATATCCTGCACGTATTTGCCGCAGCACGCTGACCAGTGAGTCGCCTACCAAGGCATCTATCTCGTCGATGAAGAGGACGAGCGGGCGGTCGAGGGCTTCGCAGAGTGCTGTCAGGAAGGTGGTCAGCATGTTGGAACCCGTTGTGTTCTCGTCCCGTACCACTTTGCGGAGCACATCGTTGGGCAGTTCCGATTTCAGGACAAGGCGTGTTTCGGCGGCGATGGTTTCGGCGGTGGTTTTTACCACATCGTCCACTTGGTTTCTCATCGCCTGCCCTGCCTCCACATCGGCATACACGGCGATGAACTCCCCTCGTGCGTTCAGGTAATCCCTCAACGCCAGCAGGCAGGTGGTTTTCCCGGTTTGGCGGGAGGCGTGCAGGATGAAGTACTTCCGTTGGTAAATCAACATTTCAACCTCTTCCAAATCAATGCGTTTCAATGGCTCTATATAATAGTGTATGTCCGGTTGTATGGGGCCGGCTGTATTGAAGATTTTGGGTAACAGTTTCATAGCGCATGCCTTTTTAAATAGTAATGCCCCAAAGATACGAATTGTTTTGTAATCCCGCTGATTCATGGGGAGATTCTTTCGGCGAAGTCACCGGTACCATTCTCGGCTTTTATTTGATTGTTTCCTCTAGCCACGGCTCTTTCATTTAGGACTTACACTTATTTTATTTTTAGATGCGGATTTAGCAGATAAAGCGGATTTTATTTTTATCAGCTGAATAAATAATCCGCCCAATCCGCTAAATTCCGCGTCTGAAAAATAAAAAGAAACTGACACATCTTTTTTTATTTACAAGAGTCAAAGGAGTTGGAGATGATGTGCTTGTGCATGATGCCGTTGCCGGAGCATCGGCTTTTACTTCTAAATCGGTTTGTCGGCTGACCACTCCTTTTAACTCCTCTAACTTCGTTCAATGAAAAAAACGCGTTGTTGATGCATCCTTATCCCAAAGGATTGTCACCCGAACCGCCTTGTCCCGGATTCTCCTCGCCCGAATCATCGCTGAACGTGTCGTTTTTCAGGCATACGCTGTTGGAGACGGTTCTGCTCTCTTCGTTATAGAAGCTGAGGTAAACCGCCAGTGCGTCATCACTCCAGTTGGTTGGCAGTATCAGTTCGGCTGCGGCTTCGGAACGTGCAGCGCCGTCCAAGCTGTAAATGGCCTCTTTCTTATGCTTGTTGTACGCCAGCAGCATGGCGGAATCTGTGGCTTGGGCATTTCCCATACCGCTGTTGTCCGTCCATGTGTAGGAGACTTTGTTGCCTTCTACTGCAGCTGTGGCATTCATGGCCGTGTTCAGACTGCCCCGTGCCACCAATGTTTTGTTATAGTCGATGGTCACATCGGCTCCGCACCCTGTTGTCGCATTCTTCAGCATGTAGGACATGGCCGCATTGAAAGCCGATTGCCCTTTTGCATAATTCTGATAGCCAACGCGCAAAAAAGGCGTGAAAGTTCTCAGAAATTGCAGTGCCACCAGAAATTTGTTTCGTTGGCATTGCTGCTTTTCCGTGTTGGGGTTGTTTACGCTTACTGCCAGTGCCCGCATGTAGTGTACCGATTTCCATGTGCTACCTACTACTGTGCCTACTTTTCCCGAGAAGCCTCCCAGGATTCCTTGTTTGATAGTTCCCATAATCTTTAAAAATTTTTGTGTTAGTAAAATAAGTTTGTGTTGTCGATGAATCCATACTAAAAGACTTCTGCAGCAATCTTCTTGTGTTTCTCCGTCGGCAGAACGGTGCTTGTGTTTCCGTTACGCCGGCAAAGATAGCGGGTGCATTTTATCTGTGCAAATGAAATAAGCGTAACCGTTACACAGATTGCTTTTTCCTTAAATTTCTACTCGTTGATGGATTTGCTTTGTGTTTATAATTGGTTGTTCTTTAGTTGTTTGTGCGCGTTTGTGTTGTTGTTTGGGGCGCTTAGGGGTACTTATCTTCCGTTGTCATTTTTTGTGTCCTTTCCTTGCTTCACTATACTCTTTTTTCCTTTCGCTAAAATATCCGAAGTCGCATCGAAAAATCTTTTTATGAAAAATTTCCCCTGCTACAGCCATTTTGCAGCAGGGGAAATTTTTAATTATTTTACTCTTTCTGATGCGCTCTCAGTGTTATGCATCAATTAGTTGCATCCAGATATATCGTTTTGCTAAAAGTATATATATCCCTCAAATCTTCACTTTCCCCTATAACTGTAAATGTATAAGAACCGGGGATGCTTGTCCGAACAGCTTTGAAAGTATTGGGAGCATGCATAAATGAAGCATCATCTGGATATGGATTTTCATAAAGAGTAACGTTGCTGTTATCAACAGACCAAACGAAATTTCCTTCCGGCTGATTGCTGATAGCGTGTAATAGAAGTGTCGATCCATATTGGATCGTTGTAATGTCTGTAATAATGGGAGCAGAAGATGTTATCACATGCAAATCAAAAGGAATCTTCACAATGAGTCCTGTAGGGCAATGCACTTTGGCTGAAACGAACCTATCTGCTGATCCCGTAAATGAAACCTGAATAGCATTGCTGCCTTGCCCATTGACAATAGTTGCTTTTGATCCCGTAGCAGCCCATTCTACAGTGGCTCCTATAGGCACATTCGATAATCAGTATTCCCTTGAGACGGAGGAAGTATTATCAGGAAGTGCGATAACTTGGTCACCGGAAATCTCCATGCTCAGCTTATAATAGCGCAGACCTTTTGAGTTATATGGGCAATCAGCGGGTAGATGCTTCATCAGGCAAAGCCGCCCCCATTTAGAAATCAAATAAGGGCTTGGTAAGTCCACTATGGCTGAATGTTCTTCATTTGGATTTGGATAATATACTTTTCTTGCTTTGGGATCGCTGTTGTTAGTTATAACATAACTTCCATCTAACCAATACGGTGAAGGATAATTCATCCAATATTTTTCCCCACCTTCACTTACACTCCAAGCATACGCATGGCAGTTATAAGAAACAGTAGCTTCACCCATATAAATAGCTCTGGGATATGCTTTTGTGCAATACTCTTTTTTTGCTGCCTTTTCCGCAGGAGTAAATTCGCTAACACTGAGCACACCTACAATCACTTCACTTCCTTGAGGTGTAAAGATCTTCTTTTGTGCCGATACACTGCTTGTTAAACAAATCATGAACAAGATTACTGCAAATCTTATATACGTCCTTCTCCTATATGTACTTGCCATGATGGGTAGCCTTCTTTATCTTTTTGGGGTACTGCATTTGTTTCTTCACCTGTCATTGTATATTTTTTTATTACCACAGTGCGTTTCTTTTTCGCTCTATCGGCATAATCATACTTCATGCGCACAATGGTTTCTCCTTTTTCATCCTCATAAAAATCGGCACGTAATTCTAACATGAAATTGCCTGCTTCTCTCACCTCTTGACAAAACTTGTCAATTTTATTCTGTAGTAAGGAAAAAGACTGCGGGTCTTCAAAATTGCAGTCGGAAATTTGAGGCATAGAGTCTTCCGTGCAAAATTCGTTAGTCCAAATCAGTTCGGCTCCTTTCTCAAAGCTGTCTTTAACAGCGGAAAATTTCACATCCCTTCCGTAGGCATCGCAACAAAGCGTGTCTTCTTCCCAATTGTATTCGCGGCCTACTTTTTCATATTTCATCGCTAACAGCAATTTGCCGTTATGCTCAAACTTGTAAAATTTCCAAAGCACACCGAACATATAAGAGTCAAATTCCCAATCTACTACAAAAGAATGCTTGAATTGCCATTCACTAATCCAGCTTGGAAGTCCTTCGCCGTTCCACTCTTCCCCCAGACTCTCTTCAAAATAGTTTTCTTCCGAACATCCTGCCATTCCGAAAGAGGCCACTATCAGCCCAAAATATAAAATCCATTTTTTCATAACTTATAGTATTAATATTGAACAAGCGTTTGACAATATCTTTTCATCTCTTGATACTGTTCCCTGTCTTGGAACATTCCTGTATCTAAAAAGTCATCCGATTCCGAATGTGCCGTCCGTGTTTGTACCGGATTTCCGTTCAAGGCTTTTACGCAAAGGTAAGTAGTGGAAGAAAGGTCTCCCAACGCGAAATGCAGTTTCCGGTTTTCTTTGTTTTCCATGACATTATATGCATATTGGGCTATCTCGTTCTTTATTTCATTGGTTGCATTTGTCAAAATGTCATCGAATGAGAGAAGATATTCGCACAGCATGTGATTCAAGACTATTCTTCCCTCTTCCTCCAAAGACAATCCGGTGAAATCAATCGACCTTATGTCTTTATCCATCAGATAGTTGAAGATACGAAGGCAATAATCTTTCCTTTTCATCAACTCTTGGAAACCGTTGAAGCGTGAAGCCACTACTTTAAGGCCTTTCAAAGGGGTGTCGAAAGCAAACGCATCGAACAGTAAGGGGTATTCCATGCATATCTCTACTAATTCTGTGGTAGAGATTTTGTTAAGGGGAGAATCCGGAATCTGGCATGCTGCTAATTTTTGTTCATGGGTGTCGAAACTTTCCCATTGGATAGACGGAAAAACAAAAGTGCGTTCTCCCAATGATGCACGTGTTGTCACTTTCTCCGTGGCAACATCTTTTGTGCTCGAATCTGCAATTACGTCTTTGCATCCATATCCAATCAATGCAAAGGTGCAAATAAGAAATAGCGCTTTTAGCTTCATGGTACTATTTGTTAATGATTTTCGCAATATAGGTATTCTTTTTCATGTAAATAGTAAAACGATGGTTTTTTTGTATTATTTTACTTTTTACAAGCCACCCTGGTGACTATTTACCTATCGTGGCATGTATAATGTACTCATTTTCAATGTAGGGATGTACCCCCGGTGCATCCGAAATACCGGTCGACAGTATGCAAATGAGCGGCTGCGCCAGGTATTGAATTCAATCAGGTAAATAGTAGAAGAGTTACGAGGGTCGGTAGCTATTCAGACTACTTCATCTGGCGTTTTTCTTCTTTCGGTTGTACAACTTGGGTGTCGTTATGCCCCAAACAGCATTAAGTAAATAGGTGAATAAGTTATGAGCAATATTGGCTTCGTGAACGTTTCTTGCTTCTTCCTATCCGCTTCCTGTTTTCTCCCTGTCTATAGAGAGGGAGCATACAAGGAGCAGGTAGGGAGCGGGTAGGGAGCAGGTAGGGAGAAGAACTAAACCGTTTTCGTGAAAAACAACTGAAAAGAAATTTGGGCGCGATTAAGTGGGCGAAACCGTTCCTAAAACTGGGCTGTCATTGCTTGTACTATGGTGTTGAAAGACCAATGAAACGTCTCTGCTTGCAGATTGCATGGCAACCCTCCCGACGCCGTAAGGCGGTTGAGGTATTAGGCTCCCTCCGAAAGATATTTCGTGGCACACGGGCAAGTCCGAACGAAAACGGCTTCGGCAAACGCTTAATACCTAATTATGAGGTCAGAGATAGAGAATATTCCAAAGAAAATGCCGTAAATAATATCGCTGCAAAAGTATAAAATAATTTTGCGCCAAATTTCCAAATATATTTTTGAAATTGATTTGGAATACAAAGAAACAAACTATCCAATACCTGTCTTGCTGAGATCAATCCGGCCTCGGTAATGCCTGATTTCGATAAGAACGGTTTTGTGTTATCGGTGAAGACGGAGTATGGCGGAAAAAGTATTCCATCAGATTTTAAATAATGATGCTGTCACTTCATTTTATATCTTCTCTGTTGATTGTCATCGCTGCAATAAAATCATTCTCTCGTTTTTTGAGGTGGAATGGTATTCTATTGATAACGGTCTCGATGATTTATGCCTGCTTTTGTTTCATGGCATTTGGAAAGAGGGTGGGAATAAATTCAACTATCTTGATAGAATATGTCATCGCACAACAGGGACTTGACCCTTCTTCACTTCCATTGCCATTAGCCGTGGCTGTATTATAGTTTTATTTTGCCTCTCCCGCTTGCTCTTATGTATAGAAAACGTATATTTGTACATGAATCTTTAACTTAAAGAAAACGGACTATGATAACAAGCCAATTACTTCACCCGGAAAGCATCGTGGTGGTGGGAGCGTCGAACAACGTACACAAGCCTGGAGGAGCCATTCTCAGAAATCTGATAAACGGCGGATATGCCGGAGAACTTCGTGCCGTGAACCCTAAGGAAACAGAGGTGCAGGGCATCGCCGCCTTTGCCGATGTGAAGGACATCCCCGACACCGACCTTGCCATACTTGCCATTCCCGCAGCACTTTGCCCCGATGCCGTGGAGGTGCTTGCCGCCGAAAAGCAGGTGAAAGCCTTCATCATCCTCTCCGCAGGCTTCGGTGAGGAGACGCACGAGGGGGCTGTATTGGAAGACCGCATTTTGGAGACCGTGAACAAGTACGGCGCTTCGCTGATAGGCCCCAACTGCATCGGCTTTATGAACGCCTGGCACCACAGCGTCTTCAGCCAGCCCATCCCGCAACTGCACCCGCAGGGCGTGGACCTGATTTCCAGTTCCGGAGCCACGGCGGTCTTCATCCTGGAGAGTGCCGTTACCAAAGGATTGCAGTTCAATTCCGTATGGTCGGTGGGAAACGCCAAGCAGATAGGCGTGGAAGACGTGCTGCAATACATGGACGAACAGTTCGACCCCGCAACCGATTCAAAGATAAAACTGCTCTACATCGAAAGCATCGGCGACCCCGACCGGCTGCTGTTCCATGCCTCGTCGCTGATAAAGAAGGGGTGCAGGATTGCCGCCATCAAGTCGGGCAGCAGCGAGAGCGGAAGCCGTGCCGCCTCGTCGCACACGGGCGCCATTGCCAGCAGCGATTCGGCCGTGGAGGCGCTGTTCCGCAAGGCGGGCATCGTGCGTTGCTATTCGCGCGAGGAGCTGACAACGGTGGGCTGCATCTTCACCCTGCCCGAACTGAGAGGGAAGAACTTCGCCATCATCACCCATGCGGGCGGACCGGGCGTGATGCTGACCGATGCCCTGAGCAAGGGCGGACTGAACGTGCCCAAGCTGGAGGGCGCGCTTGCCGAGGAACTGAAAGGCAAGCTGTTTCCGGGCGCAGCGGTGGGCAACCCCATCGACATCCTCGCCACGGGCACGCCGGAGCATCTGCGCCTCTGCCTGGAGTATTGTGAGGAGAAGTTCGATGAGGTGGATGCCGTGATGGCCATTTTCGGCACGCCGGGACTGGTGACGATGTTCGAGATGTACGACGTGCTGCACGAGAAGATGCAGACCTGCAAGAAGCCGATATTCCCCATTCTTCCCTCCATTAACACGGCGGGTGCCGAGGTGGCGGACTTCCTGAAGAAAGGGCATGTGAACTTTGCCGATGAGGTGACGTTGGGCACGGCGCTTTCGCGCATCGTGAACGCCCCGTGTCCGGCAAACAACGAGATAGAACTCTTCGGCGTGGACGTGCCGCGCATCCGCCGCATCATTGATTCCATCCCCCGGGAGGGCTACATCGAACCGCACTACGTGCAGGCATTGTTGCGCTCGGCAGGCATCCCCGTGGTGGAAGAGTTCGTGTCGCCTGTCAAGGAGGAGGTGCTTGCCTTCGCGCGCCGTACGGGTTTCCCCGTGGTGGCGAAGGTGGTGGGACCGGTACACAAGTCTGATGTGGGCGGTGTGGTGCTCAACATCAAGGGCGAGCAGCACCTGGCGCTGGAGTTCGACCGCATGATGCAGCTGCCCGAAGCGCATGCCGTGATGGTGCAGCCCATGCTGAAAGGCACGGAGCTGTTCATCGGCGCCAAGTATGAGGAGAAGTTCGGGCACGTGGTGCTCTGCGGCTTGGGCGGCATCTTTGTGGAGGTATTGAAGGATGTCTCTTCCGGTCTGGCACCGTTGTCTTACAGCGAGGCATATTCAATGATTCGTTCGCTGCGTGCCTACAAGATTATCAAGGGAACGCGCGGACAGCGGGGCGTGAACGAGGACAAGTTTGCCGAAATCATCGTGCGCCTCTCCACGCTGCTGCGCTTCGCTACAGAAATCAAGGAAATGGACATCAATCCGCTGCTTGCCACGGAGAAACACGTGATAGCGGTGGACGCACGCATCCGGATTGAGAAGTAATTTACTCAAGTCTCACAAATTCTTGAACTTGCTTCCGGTGAACAACAAGGGTACAAGTTTCTTCTATCTGCCTGTCTTGTGAATAAGATGCAGGAAGAAACCTGAATCACTTCGCCTCGTAGTCTTGTTAACTCGTTTACTTGTTAACTGAAAGCATGTCAGTAAATTATTTCGTATGTAGGGTGCAGTGTTTTCGGGAAGAGTGCATTTACAAGATATAGATTTATTTGAAAGGCACCATGAAAAAGAAAAGAAAGCTTCTATTGACTACCTGCAACCAAGTGTTGTCCGGCGCTTTGGCATTGTTGGGTTTTGCATCTTGTGTGGAAGGGGAAGCTCCGTGCGAATACGGAACCCCTTATGCCAAATATGAAATCAAAGGCAAAGTGTGTGACGAGAAAAAACAGCCGATGGAGGGAATGCGCCTGATTGTGAAGGGAAATCCTTCGGGAACCGGTAGCGACTATACCGGCCGGAAAGACACTGTCTATACGGAGAATACAGGTGAATATACCTTTAAGGATGATTATGCTTGGCCCGACACGAAGTATCGGGTCGTTTGTGAAGACCCCACCGGCGTATATAAGGCAGACTCTGTGGATGTGGAGATGGAACCAGGGCATCGTAGCAGCGGGTGGTATCATGGCAGCGATAGTAAGAAGGTGGATTTTGAATTGAAGAAAAAAGAAGAATAAACAGGTGGCTACTCTTTCTATTCGCAAACGTTTGGCATTGGAAATTGCGCGGAAAATCCGTAATAATCAAAAAGAGTTGCATCCGCTGAAGCAGCTGTTTTGGGAATGTACACAACGTTGCAACTTGCATTGTAAGCATTGTGGCAGCGATTGCAAGCGTATGTCGGATATTCCGGACATGCCTGCAGAAGATTTCTTGAGGGTTATTGATTCTATAACTCCCCATGTCGATCCGAATGAGGTAAACATCGTCATTACTGGCGGAGAACCGTTGGTAAGGGATGATCTGGAAGAGATAGGGCTGGCTTTGTACCGGCGTGGCTATTCGTGGGGATTGGTCTCCAATGGGCTTTATCTGACTGCCGCGCGTTTGCAGCGTTTGATGGAGGCCGGACTTCATACCATTACAATCAGTCTGGATGGCTTTGCCGACGACCACAATTGGATGCGTGGACATCCGGACAGCTATTCCAAGGCGATGGAGGCCATTAAGAGGCTGGTGCATGAGCGGGAATTGGTGTGGGATGTGGTGACTTGCGTCAATCGCCTTAATTATCCTTATCTGGACAAGTTGAAAGCTTCTCTTTATTCGATAGGTGTGCGTCAATGGCGTCTGTTTACTATCTTCCCTGTGGGGCGTGCTGCGGAACATCCCGAGTTTCAGTTGACGGATGAAGAGTTTACGGGTGTGATGGATTTCATTAAGCGTGTGCGCAAGGAGAAGAGAATGCGTGTGAATTATGGTTGTGAGGGTTTTTTAGGCAACTATGAAGGAGAGGTGCGCGATAATCTCTTTTCATGCAATGCCGGCATCAGTGTAGGTTCGGTCTTGGTGGATGGTTCCATCTCTGCTTGCCCCAGTATCCGTAGCAATTTCAGCCAGGGCAATATCTATAAAGACGATTTTATGGATGTCTGGGAAAATCGTTTTCAGCCTTTCCGCAACCGGGAGTGGATGAAGAAGGGAGCTTGTGCCGATTGTAGCTTCTTTCGATATTGTGAAGGCAACGGCATGCACTTGCGGGACAGCGGCGGAGAGCTTTTGTTTTGCCATCTGAAGAGGTTGCGCAAATAGTGTTTGCCTGCCGCTTCGTGCGGTTTTGTTCGTCGTTCATAGGCATTTCGGCCCTCCCCTTGCCGGGAGGGATTTATCCCGCCCAGTCTTCCCTGTCCAGGTTTCTATATCCGATGGCTTCCGCCAGGTGCATCGGCAGGATGCTTTCGCTTCCTTCCAGGTCGGCGATGGTGCGCGACACTTTCAGAATGCGGTCGTACGCGCGGGCGGAGAGGTTCAGGCGGTTCATGGCGTTCTTCAGCAGGACAAGGCCTTGGTCGTCGGGGCGTGCATAGAGGCCGAGCAGCTTGCTGTTCATCTGCGCGTTGCAATAGACACCGGAAATGTCGGCGTATCTTGCTTCCTGTGTTTGTCGGGCACGTATCACACGCTCGCGGATGGTGGCGCTCGATTCGCCCGGACGGGCATCCGCCATCTTCTCGAAGGGGAGCGGGGTAACTTCGATCTGGAGGTCGATTCTGTCTAACAGTGGGCCTGATATGCGGTTCAGGTATTTCTGCACCTGCCCCGGACTGCAAACGCAGGCTTTAGTCGGGTGGTTGTAATAGCCGCAAGGGCAGGGGTTCATGGAGGCTACCAGCATGAAACTGGCGGGATATTCTACGTTGAAGCGGACGCGTGAGACCGTAATCTTCCGGTCTTCCAGTGGTTGGCGAAGCACTTCCAAGGTGCTGCGCTGGTATTCGGGCAGCTCGTCCAGGTAGAGAATGCCGTTGTGTGCCAGGCTGATTTCACCGGGCTGTGGATAGTTTCCGCCACCGGTCATGGCTGCTGTGGAGACCGTGTGGTGAGGAGCGCGGAAGGGACGTTGGGATATCAGCCCGCTGTCGTCTCCCAGCTTGCCCGCTACGGAGTGTATTTTGGTGGTCTCAAGGCTCTCGCCCAACGAAAGCGGCGGCAGGATGGAGGGCAGGCGCTTTGCCAGCATGGACTTGCCGCTGCCGGGCGCACCGATAAGGAGAATGTTGTGTCCGCCGGCTGCCGCTACTTCCAATGCGCGTTTCACATTCTCTTGCCCTTTTACTTCGGCAAAGTCAAGGTCGAAGGTGCTCTGCCGGGCATAGAACTCCTCGCGGGTGTTGACGATGGTGGGGGTCAGTTCCCGCTGTTCGTTGAAAAATTCGATGACTTCTTTGATGGTATCGACACCATATACGTTCAGGTTGTTCACCACTGCCGCCTCACGGGCGTTCGCGTGGGGGACTATCATTCCTTCGAATCCCAGTTCGCGTGCTTTGATGGCGATGGGCAGGGCGCCCTTGATGGGGTGCAGGCTGCCGTCAAGGCTCAGCTCGCCCATCAGCAGGTAACGGTTCAGTCGGGATGATTGGATGATTTCGTTGGCTGCCAGCATGCCGATGGCAAGCGGCAGGTCGTAGGCGGAACCCTCTTTGCGGATGTCCGCCGGTGCCATGTTGATGACGATGTTACTGACGGGCATCCGGTAGCCGTTGACTTGCAGTGCCGACAAGATGCGCTGGTGGCTCTCCTTTACAGCCGAGTCCGGCAATCCGACCAGATAGAACATACAGCCTTTGGAACTGTTGACCTCGATGGTGATGAGGGTTGCGTCAATACCTTGAACAGCCGCTCCGAAAACTTTTATCAGCATTCCCTTGATTTTTAGTAAAGGTGCGGTGAAGCACCGTGGTTCATTATCAGCGTTTTTTCTTTTCCGCCTCTTTCTTTTCTTTCTCTTTTTGCGTTATTTGTTCTACTTTTGCCCGGATTTCCGCATCGCTCAAGTTTCTGCCTTCGATTTTTCCCGATGGACTGATCAGCAGGTTGGCGGGCAATGTATGTATGGCAAGTTGCGTGACTGCTTCTGTGTTCCATCCTGCGAAGTCGCAACATTGTTCCCATTCCAGTGAATCTTGTCGGAGGGCTTTTCCCCATTTCTCTCTGTCTGTATCCAGCGAGATGCCCCAAAGCGCGAACTTGCTATACTTGTTTTTCTGCTCTTTCCGGTAGATGGGGCGCAGGGCGGCATTGGATTCCATGCTTTGCCGGTCCCACGAGGCCCAGAAGTGTATCAGCAGATACCGGTCCTTAAAGTTGGTACGGGCGATTGGAGTACCTTCTGCGTTGGGCAGGCGGAAGTAAGGAATGTTTTTTCCGATGCTCACTTTCTCTTCTTCCTGAAGGGATTGCAGCAGCTTGCTTACGTATGGGCGGTCTTTCAGTTCCCCGGTCATCTTTTCTGTCATTTTTCTGATTCGTTCAAAGTCCGGTTGGGGCTTCTGTACGAAAAATTTCTCCAGGAGGTAGATGCTTGCCAACGAAGCCGGATGGCTTTCGATAAAGGTTTCCGCTTGCTGCAAGGTCTCCTCAGACGGTTCTTCTGTCTCTTTCAGCTCTTTCAGAAAGGCCGTTAGCTCTTCATTGGGCTTGTTTCCGGTGATTCTCAGGTTGGCGGTGTCTCCTTCAATTTTGATGTGGTCCCCTTTATTCAGGAAAAGGGGGTATTCGGTGCCGTTGCCAAGCAGCAGCCATGTGCCGACCAGCGTGTCGATGGCAAGGCTGGCTGAGAATTTGCCGTTGTTGACGGGCAGCGTGTCCATGCGGTCGTACAGCCGGTCCATACCGTATATGTAGAGGGTATCAGTGCCGATTCCTTTGATTTCGCCGCTTAGGAAGGCTGTGTGCTCATCCTTGCCGCCGCAGGCGGATAATAAGGCGATAAGCAGCAAGTATGCAAGATAGATTTTTTTCATTCCGGTTCTTTTCTGATGCTTCGGTGCGAAAATACTTCTTTTTGGTGTGAATAAAAAGAAAATGCCCGACATATTTCTATGCCGGGCACGTTCTTTTCAATGTTTGCCTTTATTATTTGATGATATTCATAAAGTCGGCATTGGTAAAGTATTTGGCAAATTCCAAATCGGAAGCTGCTTTCTTAGCCAAAGCGGGGTTCTTGGCAACGGCATTCTTCAGGCTGCTTGTTACCATGGAGGAGTTGTTGGTTCTTGCGCCCAATACAGCTGTCAGGTAGTCTGTGTAGGCATCCGCTTTTTCAACGTTTGCCAGTGTGTTCTTGGCTTTGTTGTAGTCTTTGGCGAGGATTTGTGCCAAAGCGGCGCTGTTTGTCTTCGTGTCGCCGAATGCGTTGACTGCTCTTTCGTACTGACCTTGAGCGATGTAGAGGTTACCCAGTGCTTCGTTGGCTGTCTTGGCACCCGAAGCTTTGCTCAGATAAGTTTCGGCAGCGTTTCTGTCACCCTTTGTCAAGGCAATCAGACCGAGGTTGTTGTTCACTTCGGGAGCGTCCTTTACAGAAGCGGCCTTCTTGAAGTAGTTTTCAGCCTTTTCGAAGTTGCCGGCCTGGTAAGCCAACTTACCAAGGTTGTTGTAGGCACGGAAATCGTTCGGATAGATTTGAGTGGCTTTTGTGTAGATGGCTTCTTGCTTGGCGGCATCCTGAGTCAGGGTAGCGGCATACAACAGTTCTTCGATGTTCAGTTGTTTGGCGTCGCTGTCGGCCAGGCTTGCGATTTCTTCGTCAGACTTGCCGATGATCTCATAGTTCAAAGTCAAGCGGGAACGACGCAACTGCGGCAGGATTTCGTCAGCCAAAGTCTTGTAAACAGAAGAGATGTTCTTGATTTCTTGCTCTCTTTGTTCGGGCTCTTGATACATGGAAAGAACACGGAGAATCAGTTCCTTGTCTTGGATATTGGATTGGGAAACCAGCTCTTGGAAACCTTCCCAGTCTTGTGCCGTATATTTAGTGTCAACGTCTGCGTCGATTTTAGCCTTCTTCAGGTCTTTGTTGACAATCTTGGCAGTGTTGTCCTGACGATTCTCAGCCAGTTTGCTGTTCAAGCTGACACCACCATCAGGCGAAGCGTATGCGGAGATTTCGATGTTGCTGATTTTCTTGTTGGCTGCTTCTTCGATGTTCTTCACTTCCTTACCGAATTCTTTGGCGGTTTTCAACTCGCTGGCGCGTACGTTGGCTTGCTGAATCAAGAACATGATGTTGGCGTTGTGCTTCTCTTTGATGATGCGTTGGAAAGCGTCGTCACCATTGGCGGGATTGGCGCTGTTCAGTGTCTGGCCAATCATTTCGGAGGTAGAGATTACGCCATCGGCAACCTTTACGGCAGGAATAGTGATGGTTTTTCCACCTTTTTTGGCTTTGAACTCCAGATACAACTCTGATTGTGCCATTTCAGGAACATAATCGAAAGAGGTTTTCAGGGTGTAATTGCCGCCCATCTTGTAGGAGATGGTCTGGTCGTTACCTTCTATTTTTTCTCCTTGGAACACGGCAGGTTGTCCTTTGGCTTCTCCACCGTTCCACTTCAATACGGGAGTGACTTCCACTACTGCGTTTTTCTTGAAATACTTTTCGGGGAACTTACCGTTGATGGTAGCGGGAACTTTACCGCCTACGGCTTCCAATACTTGAGGAGTTACTGTGAAATAGTCGGATGATAATTCACCCATTTTGCCGCTACATGATGTCATCAGCGCGACAACCATTGCCATTAAAAACGGCAGATACAATTTCTTAGTCATTTTGGGTATAAATTAATTGTTTGTAAATGAAATTTGTCAGTTCCTTTTTTATATGTTATTCAAACAAAAAAATGATATTGCAAAGTTATCAAATCCCCTTACAAATTGTTAATATGGGTGCTGATTTTATCATAATTTAATGAATATCCCTATCTTTATAATACTTGATATTGCGCGGATGGTGCTCTATAATTTCGCTGCGCAATCTGTTGCGGTCGATGTGTGTGTAAATTTCGGTTGTAGCGATGGATTCGTGCCCCAGCATACATTGTATGGCACGAAGGTTGGCGCCGCCTTCCAGCAGGTGGGTGGCAAAGGAGTGGCGGAAGGTGTGCGGACTGATGCTTTTGGTGATGCCCGCTTTTTCTGCCAGTTCTTTTATCAGGTGGAATATCATGATGCGGGAGATGCCGTTTCCCCAACGTGCCAGGAATACGTAGTCTTCAAATCCCGGCTTGATTTTGCCTTGGTTGCGATCTATCAGCCAGTATTTGATTTCTTTGATGGCACGCGGCGAGATGGGGATAAGACGCTGCTTGCTTCCTTTACCTTCCACCTTGATGAAGCCCTCTTCAAAGTATAAGTCGGACAGCTTCAGGTTGCAAAGTTCCGATACGCGCAGTCCGCAACTGTACAACGTTTCAAGAATGGCGCGGTTACGCTGTCCTTCGTTTTTGCTCAGGTCGATGGCGTCGATGATGCGGTCTATCTCATCTACGGTCAGTACTTCGGGCAGCTTGAAGCCGATTTTGGGGCCTTCGAGCAGTTCGCCGGGATTGTCTTCCCGATAGTCGGCTATGACGAGGAAATGGAAGAAGGACTTGATGCCCGACAGAATGCGTGCCTGCGAACGGGGGTGTATGCCTATGTCGTGCAGTCCGGCGGCAAAGTGTTGCAAATTGTCTAAGGTGACGTCAAGGACGGATATATTCTCTGTTCTCAGAAAATGTAGCAGTTTCTCCAAGTCTGTCTGGTAGGCTTCAATCGTATTGGGCGAAAGCGATTTTTCCAATCTCAGGTATTGGTGGTACTTCCTGATTATCAAAGCTAATTTCTCTTTCTGCTTTGTTTTTTCTTCCGGTTTCATGTCCTTTTTTTCCTTGTTTGACGAAAACAGACGGCCTCTTTCACGGGCTTTTCATTGGAAGCCTGTTTTCAATGAGAGAGCCGTGGGCTGTCTTTCAGCAAATCGCAAATAAATTTGCATCTGCTTGGGGATTGCACTATCTTTGCGCCGCAAAGGTATAAAAAATAGTGTTATGAGGATACAGATTATCAACGGCCCCAACATTAATCTTTTGGGGAAGCGTGAACCTTCCATTTATGGTAGCGTTACTTTTGAAGATTACCTCGCGGAACTTCGCGGTAAATATGCGGACGTACAAATTGACTATTTCCAATCGAACATCGAGGGAGAACTGATAGACAAAATTCAGCAGGTGGGTTTTGAGGTGGATGGCATCATCCTAAACGCCGGTGCTTATACACATACTTCCATCGCATTGCAGGACGCCATTCGTGCGGTTACTTCTCCGGTGATTGAGGTACATATCTCCAATGTGCATGCCCGCGAGTCGTTTCGCCATGTTTCCATGATTTCCTGCGCTTGTCGGGGTGTCATCCTGGGATTCGGACTGGACTCCTACCGCTTGGCGTTGGAGGCGTTGAAGCACTAATTTTCGACCACAAATGATATAGGTGATGCGGACACGTCTTTTCCCATTTCTCAGACGCGAATCCGTGAAATTAAGAATAAATAGGTATATAAAATCAGGTAAAGAAGATTATGTTATTGAAACAGACAAAGATTGTTGCAACGATTTCCGACCAACGTTGCGAAGTGGACTTCATCAGGCAACTGTTTGAAGCCGGTGTAAACGTGGTGCGCATGAATACCGCCCACCTTAATCGTGAAGGCGCCGACAAACTGATTCACAATGTGCGCGAGGTCTCCAACCGCATTGCCATCTTGATGGACACGAAAGGACCGGAAGTGCGTACTACTTCACTGGCCGAACCCATCCCTTTCAAGACGGGCGACCGTGTAAAGGTGATAGGCAATCCCGACCAGGAAACGACCCGTGAGTGCATCTTTGTTTCTTATCCCAACTTCGTGCAGGAACTGGATGTGGACGGACATATCCTGATAGACGACGGAGATTTGGAATTGGTGGTGGTAGGCAAGACAGCCGACTACCTGGAATGCGAGGTGCAGAACGAAGCAGTTTTGGGCAGCCGAAAGAGTGTCAATGTGCCCGGTGTGCGTATCAATCTGCCTTCGTTGACGGAGAAAGACCGTAACAATATTCTCTACGCCATTGAGAAAGATATTGATTTTATTGCCCACTCTTTTGTGCGCAACAGGCAGGATGTTCTTGACATCAAGTCCGTTCTCGATGCGCATGGCAGCGATATCAGAATCATCGCCAAGATAGAGAACCAGGAAGGCGTTGACAACATTGACGAGATATTGGAAGTGGCGGACGGCGTGATGGTGGCTCGTGGCGATTTGGGCATAGAGGTGCCGCAAGAACGCATTCCGGGCATCCAGCGCATCCTTATCCGCAAGTGCATTCTGGCGCGTAAGCCCGTGATTGTGGCTACGCAGATGCTCCATACCATGATTTCAAATCCGCGTCCCACCCGTGCCGAGGTGACGGACATCGCCAATGCCATCTATTACCGTACAGACGCTTTGATGCTGAGTGGCGAAACAGCCTACGGCAAATATCCCGTGGAGGCAGTGAGAACCATGACTAAAGTGGCCGCACAAGCCGAGAAAGATAAATTGTCCGATAATGACATCCGCATTCCGCTGGATGAAAACAGCAATGACGTGACGGCATTCCTCGCCAAGCAGGCGGTGAAGGCTACCACAAAACTGAAAATACGTGCCATCATCACCGATAGTTACAGCGGCCGTACCGCACGCTACCTCGCTGCGTTCCGTGGCAAATATCCGGTGCTTGCCATCTGCTACAAGGAGAAGACCATGCGCCATCTGGCTCTATCCTATGGTGTGGAGGCCATCTATATGCCCGAGCTCGCCAACGGACAGGAATACTACTTTGCCGCCCTTCGCCGCTTGCTGAAGGAGGGAAGACTCTTGCCGACCGATATGGTGGGTTATCTGAGTAGTGGCAAAGAGGGTACACAGACCTCTTTCCTTGAGATTAATGTCGTGGAAGATGCGTTGAAGCATGCAGCGGAAAGCGTACTTCCCAATAGTAACAGATACTTGTAACAATGAACAATTGACAATGGAAAATTGACAATGGATGATGGAACCGCACAATGCTATTTCATTTATCAATATTGTCAATTCCCGATTGTCAATTGTCAATTATCAATTGTCAATTGAAAAGTGACCATCGACGAATACATACTTCAGCACATCGATGAGGAGGGCGACTATTTGAAGGCTCTTTATCGTGATACACACGTCAAGTTGTTATACCCTCGCATGGCTTCGGGCCATTTGCAGGGACGTTTACTCAAGATGCTTGTCCGGATGATACGTCCGCAGCAGGTGTTGGAGATAGGCACCTACAGCGGGTATTCCGCCCTTAGCATCGCCGAGGGGTTGCCGGAAGGGGGCATGTTGCATACTTTTGAAATCAACGACGAGCAGGAAGACTTCACCCGTCCCTGGTTGGAGAACTCCGCGTATGCCGATAAAATCAGGTTCTATATCGGCGATGCGCTGGAACTGGTCCCTACGCTGGACATCACCTTTGACCTCGCCTTCATTGACGGCGACAAGCGCAAGTATATCGACTATTACGAGATGGTGCTTGCCCGTCTTTCCAAGGGTGGCTATATCATTGCCGACAATACGCTGTGGGACGGTCATGTGCTGGAAGAGCATCCCCATCGCACGGACTTGCAGACCATCAACATCAAGGCTTTCAACGACCTGGTGGCGCAGGACGCACGTGTGGAGAAGGTCATTTTGCCGCTTCGCGACGGATTGACGATTATCCGCAAGAAATGAACACAGAGACATGGAGGCACAGAGGTTTTCAATCTATCATAGATAACTCCCTCTGTATCTCCGTGTCTCTGTGTTTTTTAATACTCTCCGTTATCTCTTTCCCAGCAACCTCCTGCTGAGGTACCTCACTGGATACCATACCGACAGGAATCCTACGGCAATGACTGTTCCGAATATCAAGAAGATGTCCGTGGCATGTACACTCACCGGATAGGCATCCACTACAAACGCTCCGTTTCCTCCGCCCAATGAAATCAATCCGAAACGCTGTTGCAGGAAGCAGAGCAGCAGCCCCAAGGCAATGCCTGCAAGAGCACCGAACAGGGTAATCAGTCTTCCTTCCAGCAGGAAAATGCGGGCTATGAGCCGATCGTCGGCACCTAAGTTGCGCAATGTCTCTACATCCTCGCGCTTGTCCAATATCAGCATGGAGAGCGAGCCGATGACGTTGAAGCAGGCGATGGCAAGAATAAACGTGAGGAACAGGTAGGAGATAAGCTTTTCTATTTCCATGATGCGGAAGACATCGGCTTGCTGCTCGTAGCGGTTCTGTACGGTGAAACGGTCGCCAAGTATTGTTGCTATCTTTTTCTGTACGGAGTGGAGGTCGGCGCCGGGCTTCAGTTTCAGTTCGATGGCAGAAACCTCCGTCTCATAGTCGAACAGGCGGCGGGCGAAACTGAGGGAGGTCAGGATATAGTGTGCGTCATACTTCTGCTGGTTGACGGCAAAGACAGCGCCGGGCGAGAAGAGGTATTCCCGATTGAAGGCGGCAGTGGGATTGGCTATGTTTACCCGCACGTTCCGTTTGGGAGCATAGACCGATAGCGGGTTCACGAAATGGAGTCCTGTCCCTAATTCTGAAATAAATTCCACACCCATGAATCCGTAATCCACTATCGAGTCGTTCAATAGGAATGTTCCTGTGCCGTAGAGCAGGCTGTCGATGGAGGTCAGTTGCCGGAAGTTGTCCTCCACTCCCTTGATGACCGCCATCGCCTGTCGATCCTTGTATTGTACCATGGCGTTTTCTTCCAGTGTTTCTGTCCAGATGTCAATTTCAGGCAGAGATTTCACCTGTTGGAGGGTGGGGGAGGAGGGGGCGAACACCTTGCCTTCGCGGACGGTGATTTTCAGTTCGGGGTCGAAAGCGGTAAAGAAGCTTGCCACCATGTCCTGAAAGCCGTTGAATACGGACAAGGTACACACCAATGCCAACGTGCCCAATGCCACTCCGCATGCCGAGATGGCGGAGATGATGTTGATGGCATTGTGCTTCTTTTTAGAGAAGAGATAGCGGCGGGCGATGAAGAGGGGGAAGTTCATGGTGATAGCGGATGGAGTTGTGTCAAAACGGACTTACTTTTTTTAAGGCACGGATTACATGGAATACGCAGAGTAGCGAAAGAGAAAATCCGTGTAATCCGTGCCTGAATGATATCATTATGTGAGTCTCTTCTTCATTCCGATGCGCCTTTTTATTGCTTATTTATCCTCTTTCAATAGTTCGTCGATTCGTTCCAGATAGTCCAATGAGTCATCTACGAAGAATTTCAATTCAGGGATGATGCGCAACTGGTGGCGTACCCGTGTGCCCAGTTCAAAGCGGATGGATTTCATGTTGGCATTGATGTTTTTAATTATCTCCTCTCCCTTTTCCGAAGGGAATACGCTGAGGTAGGCACGTGCCACGCTCATATCGGGACTGATGCGTACGGCACTGACGGAAATCAGTACGCCGGGCATAGCTTTGGTCTGCAATAAGAAGATGTCGCTCAACTCTTTTTGGAGGAGACGGGCGATTTTGTTTTGTCTGGTCGTTTCCATACGGCTTGTCTTTTTTTAAATTGGAGAGCAAAGTTAGACAAAAACGCTGGAATAAGCGAATAAAAACAGAAAGAAAAGCCGTGAGGGACACGGCTTTTTCATTTACGGAAGTTAAAGGGGTTATCACTTTGCTTCATTTCATTAGGAGTAAAGCCGCATTCTCTTCTTTCAGTCGATAAAATCTTCCTTCTCGTAGATATTATTTGGATATATTTTTGCAAGGCTTTACTTTTGTAGCACATTTTAAAGAATAAATCAATGTGAGTAAAAGTCATTTTGTAATAGAAGAACTCTTTCTAAATAGCGTTTTTTCATGTATTATTGACTTGAGCCGTTTTTACCCGTGAGGGCAGAAACGGTTTTTTATTTAATCTGTGAATTTCGTGCAATTCAGCGGGGTGTAAGATGTTAGTCCACTACCCACTTCTCTATATTCCGTGTCTCCCCGCTGAAGTTCACCCCTATCTTGAAGAGTTTTCTTCCGTCGGCTTCGAAGGGTGTGGCGTACTGTTTTTCGTTGATTTGCCACAACGCCTCTTCGGCCGTGCCTTCCAGCTTGAACTCCATGACGTAGATGTACTTGTCGGTTTTCAGCACAAGATCTATGCGGCCTTGTGAGGTGTGGTACTCCACTTGGACGTAGAAGCCGAGCAGCTTGAATACGATGAAAAGCACGTTCTGGTAATGCAGTTCCCGGTTGCGCACCAGTTCGTAGGGGGTGTCGGCAAAGAAACTTTGCAGGCGGTGGAAGAAGGCGTTATAGTCACCCCGCTCTATTTCCCGGACGAAGTTTTGTATCTGGAACGGCGCTTCCACCTTGTTGGTATTGGCGTAGAACGGTAG
>NZ_JAICZW010000082.1 GCF_029057325.1 Bacteroides sp.
TGAGCAGTGAAATGGCGACAGTGCTGACAGGGCGTTATCTCCAGATTGAGATGTTGCCTTTCAGCCTTGATGAAACCATGAGGTGGAAAAATATCAGTCCTGACTGCGAGGAACAGGCGGCACAGGCAATAATGCTGGCTGATGACTATATGCGAAACGGCGGGTATCCTGAAACAATCCCAGCTCGTAGCATAACCAAGAGTTATCTTTCCACCTTGTTTGATTCAATCCTGCTGAAAGATGTTGCCAAACGCCATAACGTAAGGAATACGACCGACTTATACAACCTTGCCACCTATTTGTTGTCAAATTTCTGCAATCCGATTTCTGCTAACGAACTTGCCGGAGAATTGGGATTGTCAAGTGTGGCGACTACAAAGAAATTCTGCGACTATCTCAACGAGCCTTACCTGTTCTTCTATTTGCCGCGCTTCAACAACAAGCTTAAACTGATGAACAAGGCTCCAAAAAAAGTATATGTCGTTGACAACGGTTTTGTGCAAAGTACAGCGTTCAATCTAAGTGAGAACCTTGGTCGCCTGTTGGAAAATCAAGTCTTTGTAGAACTCTTGCGTCGTGGCTATATCCCCGGTCAAACGTTATTCTATTACCGCACCCGCAACGATAAAGAGATAGACTTCGTGACACGCAAAGGCACGAAAGTAGAGCAACTAATCCAAGTCTGCTACGACATGACCTCCGAGAAAACCCGCAAACGCGAACTCGACGCCCTTGTCGAAGCCGCCGAAGAACTCCACTGCGACAACTTGCTTGTCATCACCAACTCGCAAGAAGGAATTGTAGAATGGAAAGAGATGACAACAAATGTTCTCTCAATCAATAAGTTTTAGAAAAAGTTTTATAATAGAATATATCAAAGAAAGAGAATAAAGACTGTTTTGTAATCATGCCAATAGCTGAGTGCGAAGGTTATGAGCCCGATCACTTCGCACACGTTTATAATGATATAATTAAACCAGCTGTTGCCAAGACTGACTTTACAGCTACGCGAGCAGATGAAGTAAAAGAAACCAACCTAATTCATTTAGACATTCTGAAAAAACTAATTGATGCACCCATTGCTATCTGCGACTTAAGCACTAGAAATCCAAATGTACTATTTGAATTAGGTATTAGACAGGCATTTGATAAACCAGTTGTATTAATTCAAGAGAAAGGCACTCCTAAAATCTTTAATATTGGACCTTTAAGATATTTGGAATATTCAAAAGAGATGCGATATCACGAAGTGATTGATACTCAAAATAAACTATGTGAAGCGATTAATGCCACAAAAGGAGCTGAAAATGAATCAGGAAATATCAATTCCATAGTCAAACTTATGGCATTAAGTTCTCCTCACTTATACCAAAATTAGATAACAACAATAAAGAGTTACTATCTCTTGATGTCGTTCGTTCTCAAATGACGGAATTAAGAATGATGTTTGAACGAATGATGTTTGAAAATCATCGTGCTCTATCATCTCCAGTCTCAATCAATGAATCAGTTAAACTGAAAGTTAAACCAAAGGTAGAATAACAGAGAGTTTGTGCGACTACTGATTAAATTGTAAGATTCTATTACTCAAAAGATTGCATTTGAAAGTCGAGCCGTAGGCGAAGGCTTTTAAAGGTACGAACATCGACAACCGGAAGATAGCCAAAGCACGACAACCGGAAGCCACGCTGCGCTTTGAACAATCTCTGCTCGACGCGGGCAACGAGGTAAACGACGCGCTCACCGAATGGCAGACCTCCAACGGTCGTATCCATCTGAACCGCAGTGTCCAACAACCAATGGCTTTTGAACACCCAATAGTACCTGACGTAAGGTCGTAGCGCCTCACGAGGTTTGTAAAACTGGAATTCCTCTTGAATCATGGGATAAAAATA
This sequence comes from Bacteroides sp., assembly GCF_029057325.1. Classification (GTDB taxonomy): domain Bacteria; phylum Bacteroidota; class Bacteroidia; order Bacteroidales; family Bacteroidaceae; genus Bacteroides. The sequence goes on from NZ_JAICZW010000082.1 coordinate 1,896, forward strand.
GGTCCGTACCGCATGACGTCCTCACAGGCCTTTCGTTATCACCGGCAGTCCGAAACATCCCTGCTGCAGGGTCAGGGTTTTCGGCTTGCCCTTCCGCGCCTTGTTGTAGGTGGCGATGGAGACATGCAAAGTCTTTATCGCTCCGTTATCGAAAGCCACCTTCAAATAATATTCCTCGCGCACACCGTCCCGCACATAGCGGTGTCTTCCTACCCGCCGTCTCTTCTCACGCTTCTTGATGAGTTTTTCGAGCACGGTCACCTTCACCTCTTTGGTAGAAGCAGGATGAGCAAACCGGCAGTTTCCCCAAAGAAAAAGCGAACAGCCAAGGATACCCACACAAATCAGATGACACAATGCGTTCACACCTTTGTGCTCCACCGTAGTCAGCCACCTCCACCTCCGATAGAGGGGAAACGTGATGATTACCGCTGTAAGCCCTATTCCCAAAGGTATCCACACTGGCGCCAAAGTCCTTTCATAGACAACGCACCCGATGCCGGCCAGCAGAAAGACCAATGCAAATATCAGGAAACGGAGTACTTTTACAAACATCGCCTTCATTGCCGCACGCTTATTTTCTGTAAATATAGCTCAAGGAGATTATTTCCCCTGATGAACCGTCAACTGCGGGAACGGGAAGCCGATGCCCTCCTCGTTGAATACAGAATAAACTTTCTTGTTCATATCGAAATATACGTCCCAGTAATCAACGCTCTTCACCCATACGCGAATCACGACGTTCACGCTGCTGTCCGCCAAGGTGTGCAAAGCGACAAACGGCGCAGGCGTAGTCAGGATGCGGCTGTCCTCGGCCATTATGCGACGGACCGTACTTTCCACCCTGTCATAGTTCTCGCCATATTCCACACCGATGACCCACTCCACGCGACGGGTATCTTCACGGCTATAGTTGGTCACCGTACCGCTGCTCAACGCACCGTTGGGAATATAAATCACCTTATTGTCGGGAGTCGTAAGGATGGTATGAAAGATTTGGATCTCGCGCACCGTGCCCGATACGCCTTGGCTATCGATGAAATCGCCCACCTTAAAGGGACGGAAGAGCAACACAATCAGGCCGCCCGCAAAATTCTGCAAGTTTCCCGACAACGCCATACCTACAGCCACACCGGCAGATGCCAACAAGGCCGCAAACGAAGTGGTCTCCACTCCCAGCTTTCCGATTACGGCAACAATCAACAGAATAGTCAGCAGAATATTAATCAGGCTTCTTACAAAGCTCTGAATACTGAGTTCCACCTTTCTTTTAACGAGCAACCTGGCCACCATCTTATTCAAGAAAGATATCAGCAAACGACCGATGATGAAAATCAGGACGGCACCAATGATGCGTCCACCGGTTTCCACGCCCCAATTTATCAACTGTTCCATTAAATACTGAAATTTACTGAGGCCATCCTCGACGTTCGGTGCAGTCTGTGCTGCCAATAACAGAAATGATAACATATAATTTTGTTTTTAAGTTTAAAAGATTTCAGCTTCTAAGTTAGCTTTTGAATCCATCAGGAGCCAAAGGACTCCCAAACAAAGAAATCCAATTAAGTCTGCAAAATTAACAAATAAGTATGAATTAAGTTTGCTTTCGCCGCCACTCTTTTCATCGAAAGAAATTAGAAGAAGAAAAGACCAATAGCACATTGACTGACAAAATATCTGCCAGCTTATTTTCAGGAAAAACATAACAACCTGATTATCAGTAATAGAATAACAACCTGACAGACACTTGTGTTCAGCATGACAGACACTTGTGTTCAAGACGACAGACACAAGTGTTTGAGACGACAGATACAAGTGTCTGTCAAACCGGGGTATAATGGACGGAATTACGCGTTTAAAGAACCAGCACAAGGATTGAAATGAAAAACGTGTCTCAACAAGAAAATGTATTTGCCTGCTATTGCACACCTAACAAAGAAATAGTACTTTTGCCCCGATTTCAATAAAGGGGTGCCTTAATATGACGGGCTGAGATCATACCCATTAAACCTGATCCGGTTAGTACCGGCGTAGGGAAAAAGCAAGAAAAGTTCCCCTTTTCTATGTTTAACTTATTAATAATGTAGTATTGCAATGAAGAGACATGCAATGACTGGCTGCCTATTATTGGCGGCACTGGGCGTCTATGCGCAGACGCAAGGAAAGGACAGCTTGCGGGTGGTGAACCTGCAAGAAGTGGAAATCATTTCTACACGTGCTACGGGAAACACACCGGTGGCATTCACCAATGTGACCAAAGAAGAACTGAAGAAGCAGAACTTCGGGCAAGACCTGCCCTATCTGCTGAGCATGACGCCTTCCGCCATCACCACCAGTGATGCCGGAGCAGGTATCGGCTACACCACCCTGCGTGTACGTGGTACAGATGCTACCCGTATCAACGTCACCGCCAACGGGATTCCCATCAACGATGCGGAGAGCCACGCCGTATTCTGGGTGAATCTGCCGGATTTCGCCTCCTCCGTAAAGGACATGCAGATACAGCGCGGCGCGGGAACATCCACCAACGGCGCAGGCGCTTTCGGTGCCAGCATCAATATGCAGACGGGCGACTTTTCCTTGAAACCATACGCCGAATTCAACGGCTCGTACGGTTCGTTCAACACCCACAAGGAGACGGTGAAAGTAGGTACGGGGCTGATTGACGGACACTGGTCGTTCGATGCCCGCCTCTCCAACATCGCCACCGACGGTTATATCGACCGTGCGGAAGTGGGACTGAACTCCTACTATCTGCAAGGAGGCTACTACAACGACAACACCTCCATCAAACTGATTACTTTTGCCGGAAAGGAACGCACTTACCATGCCTGGAACTATGCCAGCAAGGAAGAAATGGAGGAATTCGGCAGACGCTACAACTCCTGCGGACTGATGTTCACCGATGACAACGGCGTGCAGCACTTCTACGAAGACCAGACCGACAACTACACGCAGAAGAACTACCAACTGCTGCTGAACCATAACTTCACTTCCCAATGGAACCTGAACGTGGGTCTGCACTACACCAAAGGCGACGGTTACTACCAGGAGTACAAAGACGGACGCAAACTGATAGAATACGGTATGCAACCCTACGAAGTGAACGGAGAGACTGTCAAGAAGAGCGACCTTGTCCGCAAGAAAGCGATGGACAACTGGTTCGGCGGCGGCATCTTCTCCGTTACCTATAAGAACGACCGGCTGAACGCGTCGGTCGGCGGTGCGCTGAACCGTTACGATGGCGACCACTTCGGACGGGTGCTGTGGGTGAAGAATTACCTCGGCTACCTGAATCCCGATAATGACTACTACCGCAACAACGCCACGAAAAACGACGGAAACCTCTACCTGAAAGCCAACTACGAATTGGGAGGTGGCGTAAGCGCCTACGCCGACATGCAATACCGGCACATCACCTACAAGATAAACGGCGACAACGACAAGTGGAACTCCGCCACCAATGCCTTGCAAAAGTTGGGCATCAACGAGAAGTTCGACTTCTTCAACCCCAAAGCAGGTCTCTCCTGGCAAATCAACCGCAACAACCGTCTGTACGGTTCGTTCAGCGTGGCGCACAAAGAGCCGACCCGCAACAACTACACCGACGGATTGCTGAACGAACCTCCCAAGGCCGAGCGACTCTTCGACTACGAACTGGGTTATACCTACGCCAACTCGTGGTTGAACCTCGGTGCCAACCTCTACTACATGGACTATAAAGACCAGTTGGTCTTGACCGGTGAGCTGAACGAAATTGGCGAGGCCATAGCCGCCAACGTGCCCGACAGCTACCGCATGGGTATCGAACTGATGGCGGGTCTGAAACTGCCTTGCGGATTCCAATGGGACATCAATGCCACGTTGAGCAAGAACCGCATCAAGAACTTCGTGGAAACGCTCTACGGATATGACGATGAGTGGAACGACCTGCCCGGTGTGAAAATCAACCACGGCACCACGCACATTGCCTTCTCGCCCGACTTCATCCTAAACAACCGCTTCGGTTATGCCTACAAAGGCTTTGAAGCTTCCCTGCAATCGCAGTACGTCGGCAAGCAGTACATGAGCAATATGGACATCGAAGACCATCGTCTGGACGCCTACTTCGTGAGCAACCTGAACCTGGCCTACACGTTCAAACTGCCGAGACTGAAATCTGTCACCGTTGGCTGCACTGTCTATAACCTCTTCAACGAGAAGTATGAGAACAACGGTTGGGCATCCAGATATTACAAAAATTCTCCTCAGATTCAAAGTAATAGTGCTGGCTACGCCGCACAAGCCGGAACGAATGTACTGGGACACGTAAGCATTCGTTTTTGAGAGTCTTTTTTTAAAGGAGTTATCGGGAGTTATTCGGAAGTTAAAGGCCGATACTTCGCCTCTTGACTCCCAACAACAGAAAGTCATGGAACAAGCACTTGAAATCATCGGAACCCTTGTCGGACTGCTCTACCTCTGGTTGGAGTACCGGGCAAGCATCTATCTTTGGATAGCGGGCATCGTCATGCCCGCTATCTATCTCTTTGTCTATTATGAGGCGGGACTGTATGCCGATTTCGGTATCAATGTCTATTACCTGTGCGCCGCACTCTATGGCTGGACGATGTGGAAATACGGCGGATTTGTCCGAAAGAAAATCCTGCGGAAGAAGGCAGAAGAAAGCGGAAAGGAGGAGGAACTCCCCATCACCCGTATGCCGTTGCGCCACCTGTTGCCGCTGACGGTTATCTTTGCCGTCACTTTCGTCCTTATCGCCTGGATACTCATCCGCTTCACGGACAGCACTGTGCCGTGGCTGGACTCTTTCACCACCGCCATGAGCATCATAGGCATGTGGATGCTGGCGCGCAAATATGTGGAACAATGGTGGGCATGGATTGTCGTGGATGCCGTCAGCGCCGGGCTATATGTCTATAAAGGACTAGATTTTACCGCCGGACTATATGCGTTTTATACAATTATCGCTATCTTTGGCTACTTCAAATGGAAGAGAATGATTTCTGAATTATGAAAATAGAAGCGGTAGTTTTGGCAAATGGAGAGTATCCCACTCATCCACTGCCTTTGAAGATATTGGCAGATGCCCCCTACGTAGTTTGCTGCGACGGCGGGGCAAACGAATATATCCGACAGGGGCACATGCCCAATGCAATTGTCGGCGATGGAGATTCTTTAAGCGAAGAGAACAGGCTGTGCTACAGCTCCCTGCTTCACTCCTTTCCCGAAGACCAAGAGACCAACGACCAGACGAAAGCTGTCAATTTCCTGTTGGTGCAAGGCAAACGGCACATCGCCATCCTCGGTGCCACGGGCAAACGAGAAGACCATACGATAGGCAACATCAGCCTGCTCATCGAATACCTGCGCTACGGAGCAGAAGTACGCACCTATACCGACTACGGAGTCTTCATCCCCTGCCGGGACACGCATACCTTTCCTTGCCACCCGGGACAACAGGTTTCCATCATCAACTTCACCGCCCACGGCCTGCACGGGAAAGGACTGGTCTATCCCCTCAGCGACTTCACCAACTGGTGGCAAGGTACGCTGAACTGCTGTACAGGAACAGAATTTACCATTGAAGCGGAAGGAGAATACCTGATTATGATAAACTACTAAAGGCCTGTTTACCCATAAACGAAAGCGCATCAAAAGACTGCATCAAAACATCGTTGTCTTTTGATGCGCCCCGTTTTTTCAGGCAAGTCTTACAGGCCAAGCAAATAGTTCTTGAACTCCACAAACTCTTTCGACATCGGCAGGCTCTTCTTCTCGCCCTGCATGAAGGCTTGCAGTTTTTCGGGAATCTCCACCGCTTCGCCGATGATGCCTTCCACCGTGTCTTTGAACTTCGCAGGATGCGCTGTCTCCAAGAAGATTCCAGTCTCGCCGGGCCGCAATCCTTCGGACAAGGCGCGGAAGCCACAAGCACCATGCGGGTCAAGCAGATAGTGTTCCTTCTTCCACACTTCACGCATGGTTTCGGCAATCTGTTCGTTGGTATAGGTGGCGCCGCTGATTTCGGCAGAGATGGCGGTGTGGCTGTTTCCGTAAAGGTCGAGTACACGGGCAAAGTTGCTCGGGTCGCCCACATCCATCGCGTTGGCAATGGTGGCGATGCCGGGACGCGGCATATAAACACCCGTCTGCAAGTATTGATAGAAGATATCGTTGCGGTTGTTGGCAGCAATGAAACGCTTCACGGGCAGGCCCATCCGCTTGCCGAACAGTCCGGCGGTGATATTGCCGAAGTTTCCGCTGGGAACACAGATGACAGGAGACGAGAAAGCGGCTTGCTGCTCTGCTAATTTGTCCGTTTGTCCCTTCGCCAGCTTCTTCCACTGCGCATACGCATAGAAATAATAGAATGCCTGCGGCAGGAAACGCGCCACATTGATGGAATTGGCGCTGGTGAGTTGCAGGTGTTCGTTCAATTCCTTATCCATAAAAGCGGATTTCACCAACGCCTGGCAGTCGTCGAACGTGCCATCTACTTCAAGGGCAGTGATGTTCCGCCCCAAGGTGGTGAACTGCTTCTCCTGAATCTCGCTTACCTTGCCTTTCGGATAGAGCACATAGACGTGAATGCCCTCTACCCCAAGAAAGCCGTTGGCCACGGCACTGCCTGTATCTCCGGAAGTCGCCACCAGTACATTCACCTGCTTCTTGCCCTCCTTCCGGATAAAGTATCCCAGCAGACGCGCCATGAAGCGACCGCCTACATCCTTGAAGGCGAGTGTCGGCCCGTGAAACAATTCAAGGGAATAGATATTCTCCGTCACTTTCACTAAAGGCACATCGAAACTCAACGTATCATACACAATCTGTTTCAGCGTATCGGCAGGCATATCCTCACCAAAGAAGGCATCCGCCACCCGATAGGCTATCTCCTGAAAACCGAGGTTCTCAATGTTGTCGTAGAACTCCTGCGGCAACGGTTTGATGACATAAGGCATAAAAAGCCCCTTGTCTGCGGCAAGCCCGCGCACCACGGCCTCTTCTAAAGTTGCATCGGAGGCCTGTCTGTTAGTACTGTAATATTTCATAGGAATGGAAAGTAGAAAATTAGAAATTAAAGGTAACGCTATCACATCAACACATTCACCCCATTAGCACATTGATAAACTCATCCTCCTTCAGCACTCCATAGCTGCCATCGTAGGCAGAAACCTCGTCAAAGGCCTGCACGCTGTCCGGCTCAATACCCGGATACCAAATAAGGAAGGGTACGGGTTCTGCCGTATGTGTGCGCAGTTCGCAAGGAGTGGGATGGTCGGGCAATATGGCGATGGCGACGGGTTCGTCCCAATCCTTCAACGCCTCATAGATAGGCCCTACGGCACGGCTATCCAGATTTTCAATGGTCTTTATCTTTAACGGAACATTGCCTTCATGCCCCGCCTCGTCGCTCGCCTCTATGTGCAGATAGACAAAATCATCCGTCTTCAAGGCTTCAAGGGCAGCAGCCACTTTGTTCTCATAGCTGGTGTCGTAAAGTCCTGTGGCACCTTCCACGGTAATCCGGCGCATGCCTGCATAGTAACCAATGCCGTTAATCAAATCAACAGCAGAGATGACCGCACTCTTCTTTACCTGCGGGAACTTGTCCGAAAAGCGTTCCATCTGCGGGCGATAACCAGGACTCCACGGCCAGATGCTGTTGGCGGGGTCTTTGCCTTCGGCGATACGTTTCAAGTTGACAGGATGTTCGCGAAGCAGCTCCTGCGAACGGAGTATCAGGTTATTGAGCAGGTCAGCAGTCTGCTGCGGAGTCAAATCGGCATTTCCTTCGGGAACAGCTATGTGCTCTGCGCCCTCCATCGGTTTCACCATCAACGGACGGAACGGCTGCAACGGAACATCGTGCGGCGGCGTGCAATCTATTCGTTTGTCACCGCCTTTTATCACCAGCAAATGGCGGTATTGCACGCCAGTATAGAAACTTACCCGGTCATCACCCAGCTTTTCTTGCAGGTATTTCACCAGTATATCCGCCTCTTCCGTCGTGATATGCCCTGAAGAGTGATTCTTCAGAATCTCTCCTTCGACGCAGACAATGTTGCAACGCATCGCCATCTCACCGGGCTGCAAATCCACCCCGATGCTTGCCGCTTCCAATGGGCCTCTGCCTTCATAAACCTTCGGCAGGTTATATCCCAAAACGGACATGTTCGCCACTTCGCTGCCCGGATGAAACCCTTCAGCAACAGTCACCAGACGTCCCACACGTCCCATGCGTGCCAGTTTATCCATATAAGGAGTGGAAGCAGCCTGTAGCAAGGTTTTGTTTCCTAATGCCTTCACAGGCCAGTCGGCCATGCCGTCACCTAATATAATGATACAGCCTCTCCCCCTGGCTCCCTTCCCCGCAGGGAGGGGAGATGAGTTACTATTGTTTTGTGGTTTCATAAATGAATACCTTTCTATTTTTTAGTTTCTATTTTTACTTTTTATACTTAATTCCCATACACCAGTCTCCCCCCCTGCCCCCTCTCCTGTAGGGAGGGGGGCAGGGGGGAGCTGTGAGTCGAGAGGTTCTATACATTCGCAATACTCATGATATCCGCAAATACACCTGCTGCAGTCACGCCAGCACCGGCACCGTAGCCTTGTATCATCATCGGGTACTCCTTGTAGCGTTCTGTAGTCAGCAAGATAATGTTGTTGCTGCCTTCCAAGCCATAGAACGGATGGTTGATGCCCACTTCCTGCAAACCTACCGAAGCCTTTCCGTCTTCCAATTTGGCAACAAAACGCCAGTGCTTGTTCGCTGCTTCCAGCACCTTGCGGCGTGCCTCGAAATCGGCATCCAGACGCGGCACTTTCTGCCAGAAGTCATCCAGAGAACCTTCAAAGAAATCATCGGGCACAAAGAGATTCTTCTCCACATCGCTCTGTTCCAAACGGTAACCCGCCTCACGTGCTAGAATCACCAATTTACGGATGACATCCTTACCACTGAGGTCAATGCGTGGGTCGGGTTCGGAGTAGCGTTCTTCCTGCGCCATTTTGATGGTGCGGCTAAACGGAACATCCGCACTGATTTTATTGAAGATATAGTTCAGTGTGCCGCTCAATACGGCTTCAATCTTCAGAATCTTGTCGCCACTATGGATAAGGTCGTTTATGGTGTTGATAATGGGAAGTCCCGCCCCCACATTGGTTTCAAACAGATACTTCACGCCACGCTGACGGGCTATCTGCTTCAGCTCTCGATAGTTTTCATATTCAGAAGAGGCGGCAATTTTGTTGGCAGCCACCACAGATACATTATGTAACAACAAGTCTTTGTAAAGAGAAGCGATGTCCGCGCTTGCCGTACAGTCCACAAATACGGAATTGAAGATATTCATACCGATAATCTCGTTCCGCAAGAACTCCAGAGAACTACTGCCACCCTTTTCATATAACTCTTGCCGGAAGTTGGACAAATCGATGCCGTTGCGGTCGAACATCGCTTTCTTGCCATCGGCGATACCCACGACATTCAACTGCAATCCGTTTTCCTGCATCAGTTTCTGCCGTTGGCTATGAATCTGCTCTATCAGGCTGCCGCCCACCGTGCCAATACCGCAAATGAAGATATTCAGCACCTGATATTCGGACAGGAAGAAGGAGTCGTGGATGACGTTCAATGACTTACGCAACGACTTGCCATCCACCACAAACGATATATTTGTTTCCGAAGCTCCTTGCGCGCAGGCAATCACATTGATACCGTTGCGCCCCAATGTATCGAACAGCTTACCGGCAATACCCGGCGTATGTTTCATGTTCTCGCCCACGATAGCCACTGTGGCCAATCCTTTTTCCGCCTGAATCCGGGAAATCTCTCCCATTTCTATCTCTTTGGCGAACTCCTCGTTCAGCACCTCACAAGCCAAATCGGCATCGGCATTACGCACGCCAATAGAGGTGGAATTTTCCGAGGAAGCCTGAGACACCAGGAATACGCTGATACCATTTTTCGCCAGCACCTTGAAAATGCGATAGTTCACGCCGATAACACCGACCATACCCAGACCTTGCACTGTAATCAGGCTTGTATCGTTGATGGAAGAAATGCCCTTGATGACTTTGCACTGCGGGTCGGAAACGACCTGCTTGATAACCGTTCCCGCCCCTTCGGGATTAAACGTATTCTTCACCCAGATAGGAATGTTCTTGTGACAAACCGGATAAATCGTCGGCGGATAAACCACCTTCGCTCCGAAATTGCAAAGCTCCGTAGCCTCCACATAGCTCAATTCGTTGATGGTATATGCGGTGGAAATGACACGCGGGTCGGCGGTCATGAATCCATCCACATCCGTCCAGATTTCCAGGCAGTCGGCATCCAGCGCCGCCGCAACAATGGCAGCCGTATAATCGGAACCACCCCTTCCCAGATTCGTCACATCGCCCGTCGTCTTGTCGGTAGAGATGAATCCCGGAATCAGCACACGCCGGGGCAAGTCGGCGAACGTCTCGCGTACCAGCGAATTGGTCAATTCCGTATCGAGTACGTGCTTAGAATGCTTCTTCTCCGTCTTGATGAATTGGCGCGAATCGTACCACTCCGCTCCCGTCAGTCGAGCGGCGATGATGGATGAAAGGCGTTCGCCGTAGCTGACAATCGTGTCGGAAGTCTTCTGCGAAAGGTCCTTTATCAAATAGATACCCTGGAAAATATCTTTCAGTTCATTGAGCAGTTCACCGACCCGGTGTTGCAGGTCGGCCTGCGCCTCGCCTGCCGGAATCACGTCCTTCACCATTTCCACGTGGCGACATACAATCTCACGGAACTCGTTTTCGTAGGAGGCATCGCCCGCAGCCGCCATTCGGGAGGTGTTAATCAGCTTGTCCGTAATGCCTCCCAATGCGGAGACTACCACGATGACCGGTTCTTCGACTGCTTCTACAATTCTCTTGACGCTCAAAATACTGCTTGGGGTTCCTACGGAAGAACCGCCGAATTTCATTACTTTCATTTCTCTTTATATAGTTGAGATGGTTGATACAATGTGTCGAGAATAAGCCTGTACGGCTTATCGGACTTTTATTAAATAGAAAAACTGACTAAAAAAATGGTGTAACACGTAGAAACACAAATACTATCCCCTAACCCCTAAGGGTCATGGTCCACATCGACATGACTGTATGTTGATAGTATCTGTTCATAATCTCTTGTTTCTATCGTTCTTTTGATAAGTGCTGCAAAAATAAGAATAAAAGCATTCAATCTATCACTTTTTGCAACCTTTTTACGATAAAAGTTACTTTTGTTCATTTAAGACCTGATTTCATCATCATCGCGTGGTCGTCGCATCACCACTGCGTTGCCACTGCACCGCCACTACGCCTTCGCTTCAACCTCGCTCTTCCTCTGTTCCTTGGGAGTGGCTTTGCATCGGAACCACATTGGAGCTATATCAGGCCCGAGCCTGTTCCAGAGCGGGCTTCCGACGAAGAAAATTTGATAACCGCCCCTGCCCACAACCGTCCATTCCAGTACGCTATCTATGGCAGAAAGAGCCGTGCGATAAAAGTACAGGAATTCCGGACTTCAGTCCCACTTTCGGCATGATTCATGCTTTCTGAAAGTAGTGTTTGCCATACCATAAAACAGAACGCTTCCATAAAATCACCGCTTCTATCGCATTAGAAAAGCGGCAAATGATGGAAGAAAGACTTAAAAGTAGTACCTTTGGGCAATCATTTAGAAGGAACGCTCATTATGGCTAAGGAAAAAACGGTATATGTATGCAGCAACTGCGGACAGGAGTCGCCCAAATGGGTGGGCAAATGTCCGTCGTGCGGAGAGTGGAACACGTATGTGGAAGAAGTGATGCGAAAAGAGACGGTAAGCAAACGCCCCGTGTCGGGCATCGAGACCGCCAAGGCAAAACCGTTGACACTTCCTGAAATAGAGACGGATGACGAACCGCGCATTGACCTGCACGACGACGAACTGAACCGAGTGCTGGGCGGCGGCCTGGTGCAAGGCTCTTTGGTTTTGATTGGCGGCGAGCCCGGCATCGGAAAATCCACACTGGTGCTGCAAACCGTACTCCGCATACCGGAAAAGCGTATTCTCTACATCTCCGGCGAGGAAAGCGCACGGCAGTTGAAACTGCGTGCCGACCGCCTGACCCGTGTTCCCGGCGATTGTCTTATCGTGTGCGAAACCTCGTTGGAGCAGATTTACGTCCACATCAAAAACGTGCGCCCGGATATCGTCATCATCGACTCCATACAGACCATCTCCACCGAAAGCATCGAATCGTCGCCAGGCAGCATCTCGCAAGTGAGGGAGTGTTCTGCCTCCATTCTGCGCTTTGCTAAGGAGACGCATACGGCGGTCATCCTCATCGGACACATCAACAAAGAAGGCAGCATCGCCGGGCCGAAGGTACTGGAACACGTCGTGGACACCGTGTTGCAATTCGAGGGCGACCAGCATTATATGTATCGCATCCTGCGAAGCATCAAGAACCGCTTCGGAAGCACTGCTGAACTGGGCATTTACGAGATGCGACAAGACGGTTTGCGGCAAGTGAGCAATCCCTCCGAACTATTGCTCAGCCAAGACCACGAAGGTATGAGCGGCATCGCCATCGCTTCGGCCATCGAAGGGGTCAGGCCTTTCCTCATCGAGACACAGGCATTGGTCAGCAGTGCTGTCTATGGCAATCCGCAACGATCCGCCACGGGATTTGACATCCGGCGCATGAACATGCTGCTCGCCGTATTGGAGAAGCGGGTCGGCTTCAAGCTGGCACAGAAAGACGTGTTCCTCAACATTGCCGGAGGACTGAAAGTGAACGACCCCGCCATAGACTTGGCCGTCATCAGCGCCATCCTCAGCAGCAATATGGACGCGGCCATCGATACGGAGGTGTGTATGGCAGGCGAAATCGGCCTGTCGGGCGAAATACGCCCCGTGAACCGCATCGAGCAACGCATCGGCGAAGCGGAGAAGTTGGGATTCAAACAATTCATCCTACCCAAACATAACATGCAGGGACTGAGCGCATCGAAACTGAAGATAGAACTCATCCCGGTACGGAAAGTAGAGGAAGCGTTCCGGACACTGTTCGGATAAAGCATGCTCCCAACTCCCGATACCCACCTCTGAACCCAATAAAGTATTACAATATGACCCAAAAACAATCACACACTTTGACCTGCACGGACTGCGGCACACAGAACTGCAAGTACAAGAACCGCACCTATCCCGACTTCTGCCTGACCACCCGCTTGGAGCAGGAAGATCTGGAATGGGCATTGGAGCGATACGGCGACGACAACAACCACAATGTGATGGTGGCAAGCGCCGAAGTGGAATATGAAGGCTACTGCCGGCTGACCCGCGTGGAAGAGATTATGACCTTTGCCCGCAAAATGGGTTATCGGAAGATAGGCATCGCCCATTGCATCGGATTGCTGAACGAGGCACGCATCTTCGCCCGCATCCTCCGCGCCAACGGCTTTGAGCCTTACGCCGTGATATGCAAGGTGGGCGGAGTGGCGAAGTCATCGGTAGGCATACCCGCAGCCTGCGAAAGCATTGGCGCGGCGATGTGTAACCCCATCTTGCAGGCACGGCTGCTGAACCAAGAGCAGACGGACCTGAATGTGGTCATCGGCCTGTGTGTGGGCCACGACAGCCTGTTCTACAAGTATTCGGAAGCCTATGTCACCACCCTCGTGACCAAAGACCGCGTGACGGGACACAATCCGGCCGCCGCGCTCTACACCACCAACTCTTACTACCGCAAGAAACTAATGCCGGAAGGCGAATGACCCACAGAAACAGACAAAGAAAATGATACAAGAATACCAACTACGAGTACTGCCCGAGATAGCAGCAAACGAGCAGCGCCTGAAAGAGTATTTAGTCCACGAGAAGGGCTTGAACGCACAGCAGATAACCGCCACACGCATCCTGAAACGCAGCATCGACGCCCGCCAGCGAACCATCTACGTGAACCTCAGCGTACGTGCCTACCTGAATGAGATGCCGAAAGAAGAGGAATATCAACATACCATATATAATAATGTAGAAGGAAAACCACAAGTCATCGTGGTGGGTGCCGGCCCCGGAGGACTGTTCGCCGCCCTGCGGCTGATAGAACTCGGGCTGCGTCCCGTCATTGTGGAGCGCGGCAAGGACGTGCGCGAACGGAAGAAAGACCTGGCGCAGATAGGGCGACAACAGGCCGTCAACCCTGAATCGAACTACAGCTTCGGAGAAGGGGGAGCCGGTGCCTACTCGGACGGAAAGCTCTACACCCGCAGCAAGAAACGTGGAAACGTGGACAAGATTCTGAACGTCTTCTGCCAGCACGGCGCATCCCCCTCCATCCTGGTGGACGCACATCCGCACATCGGCACAGACAAACTGCCGCGCGTCATCGAAAACATGCGCAACACCATCATCGGCTGCGGCGGCGAAGTGCACTTCGAGACACGCATGGATGCCCTGATTATAGAAGATGACGAGGTGAAAGGCATCGAAACCAACACCGGGAAGACCTTTCTTGGCCCCGTGATACTTGCCACCGGACACTCCGCCCGTGATGTCTATCGCTGGCTCGCCACCCACAACGTGGAGATAGAAGCCAAAGGAATCGCCGTAGGAGTACGTCTGGAACATCCCGCTCTTCTCATCGACCAGATACAATACCACAACCGCAACGGACGGGGCAAATACCTGCCCGCCGCCGAATACAGCTTCGTCCAGCAAGTGGACGGACGGGGCGTATATAGCTTCTGCATGTGTCCCGGCGGCTTCGTGGTGCCCGCCGCCAGCGGCCCCGAACAGATAGTGGTCAACGGCATGAGCCCCAGCAACCGAGGCTCCCGCTGGAGCAATTCGGGAATGGTAGTGGAGATACGCCCGGAGGACTTGGAAAATGAAAAAATAGACGCTGCCACGCCAAATGGAAATTCTCAATTCTCAATTTTCAACTCTCAATTAAATATGCTTCTCTTTCAAGAGCATCTGGAGCGCCTCTGCTGGCAACAAGGAAACCGGAAACAGACGGCACCGGCACAACGCATGGCCGACTTCACCCGCAAGAAACTGAGTTACGACCTACCGGAGAGTTCGTATGCGCCGGGACTGGTCTCCTCCCCCCTGCACTTCTGGATGCCGGCTTTCATCACAGAACGTTTGAGCAAAGGCTTTCAGCTCTTCGGCAAGTACAGCCGGGGCTTCCTGACGAACGAAGCCGTCATGATAGGCGTGGAGACACGCACATCGGCCCCCGTACGCATCTTGCGCAACAAAGACACCTTGCAACACGTACGCATCCGCGGATTGTTCCCCTGCGGCGAGGGTGCCGGATATGCCGGAGGCATCGTCTCAGCCGGCGTGGACGGCGAACGGTGCGCAGAAGCAGCAAAGGCATATTTAAATGGTGATAAGCAATAAATCATAAATCTGAAATCATAAA
Organism: Bacteroides sp.; assembly: GCF_029057325.1. GTDB lineage: Bacteria > Bacteroidota > Bacteroidia > Bacteroidales > Bacteroidaceae > Bacteroides. The sequence continues at coordinate 17,342 of NZ_JAICZW010000082.1, forward strand.
TCTAAAAAATGTCCTCCCCCGAAATCGCCATCATCGACCCCAACACCCTCTCCTGTCTGGGGCTGCAAAACCTGTTGGAAGAAATCATCCCGACGGCAGTCATCCGCCCGTTCGGCTCGTTCAGCCAGCTGATGGATGACACGCCGGACATGTACGCCCACTACTTCGTCTCCGCGCAGATTTACTTCGAGCACACAGCTTTCTTCCTGGAGCGCAAGCCCAAAACCATCGTGCTCACGAACGGCGAGCCCGCCACACCACTGCCGGGCATCCACACGCTGAACATCTTTCAGGACGAAAAACGACTGGCAAAGGACATCCTGCAACTGCACCGCCACGGACATCCCGGCAACCGACACGGCACCCACGCCCCGTCCGCCAACGACCTTTCGCCCCGCGAGACGGAGGTGCTGGCACTGGTCGCCAAAGGCTGCATCAACAAAGAGATTGCCGACCGCCTGCACATCAGCCTGACCACCGTCATCTCCCACCGCAAGAACATCACAGAGAAGCTGGGCATCAAGTCCGTATCGGGACTGACCATCTATGCCGTAATGAACGGGGTGGTGGAGGCGGACGGGATGTGATTTCAGATTTATGGGGCAGGGAAACGGAAGGAGGCGGAAACGCGTAAGCAGGGAAGCAAAAATGCGTAACTACGCATTTTTTGCTCCGTAGGCATCTGATTTTTCTTTACAAGAAAAGGGCTCTCACGTCGGCCGCAACAAAGTTTCGGTCTCCCGAAATCCTAATAAATGAGGATTGTCCCGCCCGCCGGAAACCCGTTACTTTGCAGGCAAAAAGCAACCATCACCCATGAACAGATACAGATTCATCCCCCTGCTCTTCGCACTGCTTGCCGGCAACGCCGCGCAAGCCGACCG
>NZ_JAICZW010000083.1 GCF_029057325.1 Bacteroides sp.
CTCCCCCTCCGCAACGAAGAGGCAGAGAAACAGCAAATCATCGAAGCCCTGCGGCAGACGGGCAACAACAAGAGCCGTGCCGCCTTGCTACTGGGTATAGACCGCAAGACGCTATACAATAAACTGAAACTCTACCAACTATCGGAATGAACGGAAAAAGCAGGCCATTTTCTCCCCTCTTTTTTCATCATTATACTTCTGTTTGACAGACACAAGCGTCTGTCGTCTCAAAGACTTGTGTTTGTCGCGACAGACACAAGTCTTTGTCACGCTGAACACAAGTGTCTGTCAAACCACTTAATCGCATCTGATAATCAACATATTGCAAAACAGCGCACAAGCGTGCCTCAACCCAAAGAGCCGTTTAATAAAAGCACCGCATTGAAAGCATGTTTTCATTTTTCAGGCGCAAGTCTTACATAAAAAAAGCCGCTCTCCCTTTGTCTATTCCGGAGAACGGCTTTTCTTTTATCAGCTTATCGGCTTACCAGTGCCTTTCGGGGTAGAGGTCGTCCCACCACGCAGGGCTGTCCTGCAACCAGCGGGCAAACCATGCCATGATAGAGTTGTGCCACTGCACACGCTTGTCATAGTCGAGGATGAAGTGGTTCTCGCCATCCACAGTGATGAACTCTACCGGCTTGCCCAGAATCTTCAGGGCGTTGTAGAGCTGGATGCTCTCGCCGATGGGCACGTTGGTGTCCACCGTGCCGTGCAGCAGCAAGAGCGGGGTGTTAATCTTGTCGGCATTGAACAAGGCACCGTGCTTGGTGAAGAGGTCGGGCTTACTCCAGGGGTAGCTGTCGGCGGCAGCCACGGAGTTGTAAGAGTAGCCCCAATAGCCTTCGCCCCAATAGCTGGTGACATTGCTGATGCCGGCGTGTGAGGCGGCAGCGGCAAAGAGGTCGGTCTTCGTTTGCAGGTACATCGTCATGAAGCCGCCGTAGGAAGCGCCCAGACAACCGATACGCTTCTCGTTGACAAACGGGTGGGCGGCACAGAACTTCTTGGTGCCTTCGATAATCTCGTCAGCCGTGTAGTCACCCCACGCATTGACGTGGCGGGCAGAAAACTCCTGCCCGTAGCCAATGGCACCGCTGGGCTGAATGACATAGACCACATAGTCGCGCGAAGCGAACAGCTGTGCGCTGTAGGGCGAAGTGATGCCGCGCGTAGTGGGCGTGGTACCACCGTAGTAATAGACGATAAGCGGGTACTTCTTGTTCGGATCGAACGAAGGAGGCAGACACATCATGCCCTTTATCTCCGTGCCGTCTGCCGCCGTGAAGTTCCACTCTTCCATCTTGCCCAGCTCTATCTGGTCGAAGATGGGTTTCATGGGGTTGGCAAGCAAGGTGGAAGCCTTCTTCTTGGCATCGTAGAGGTAGGCTACGCCGGTGCTGGTGTTTCCGCCGCCCACATAGGCAGCCACCGCCGGGTTGTCCTTTGCCAATGAGAAGGAGGAGATGACATCCTCTTCCAGCGGCAGCATCTCAAACCTGCCGTTCTTGGGCGTGTAGCGGTAGATGTGCGCGCAGTCGCCATCGGTAGTGTTGAAGTAAATGCAGCCGTCCGCACGGTTCCACTGCAAGGGGGAGACGGTGGGGTTGAAGTCACGCGTGATGGGCTCTACCTTCTTGGTAGCCAGGTCCATGAGGAAAGCTTGCGTATCGAAGTCGTTGGCAATGGGATGGTCGCCGCAGTTCTTTCCGATGCCGCTGAAAGCGGAGGGGCTGCCGGTCAGCAGCAGTTGCTTGCCATCCGGCGAGTAGGAACCGCCGTTCACGTAGGCATCCCACGACACCAGCGTATCTGCCTGCATCGTAGCGAGGTCTATCTCGTACAGCGAGGAGAGCGAGAAGGGGCAACGGGTGATGTTAGGCTTGGAAGTGCTGCACAGCAGTTTCTTCCCGTCCGGCGAGATGTCGTTCAGATAGACGCTATGGCTGCCGTAGGTGAGGCGTTCGGAGAGCCCGGTTGCCAGGTCGTACTTCACGAGGTAGCGGCGGCTGCGGTTGCCTGGGATGCGGTCATCGGGATGGTGGAGGCGTTTCAACGGGCCTTCCACCTTCTCGCCCTCGTCCGTCAGGCTGTATATCAGGTAGTCTTCCGTGGGTGACCAGGTGAAATAGTTGTCGGGGATGTCTTTCAGGAGCACCTCCTCGCGCATGGTAGCGGGGTCGAAGAGCACAAGGTCGTTCCCGGTCTTGCCCTGCACGGTGTAGTAGAGCTTGCTACTGCGGGGCATCCAACGCATCTGCTCGTTGGCATCGGGCAGCAGCATCCGTCCGGTCTTCACTTCGGTCAGTTCGCAATGGCTGTTGGAACGTTTCACGTCATAGCTGTCCGTGTAGCGGGTCAGCAGATACTTGCCGTCGGGCGAAAGGGATACCCAGTTCACACGCGAGCCGAAGTTCGTGTTGTAAAGAGAGAGACGACGCTTCAGGTCGGGCGACATGAGGCACGCCACGTCAACAAACTCTTTATCCTTCTCGAACTCGCATTTCAGCACCGACACCGCCTTGTCATCGGCAGCGGAGAGCAGCTTGATGACCACTTCATAGTCGGCTTCCGGCTCCATGCGCAGACTGACCGCCGTGGGGCGCACTTGCGACAGGCTGTCTTCCGCCGTACTCTTCACCTGCTTGGACTTGCCGTTGACGAACACCTCGAAACGGGCGGGCGAATAGATGTTCAGCTTGCCTTTCAGGAAGCGTTCCGCACGCAGGCGGGTGGCAAACAGGTAGAACCGGTTGTCCTTGTCCGCCTTCTGCACCGTCACGTAGCCGGCGGTGTCGGCAGCAATCCGCTCACAGGAACGGTTGTCGAAATCCAGGCTTATCCGGGTTTTCAGCAGGTTGTTGATGGTAAACTTGTCACCTTTGAAGTTGATGCTGTCTCCTTGCAGGGGATTCCGCACCACAACGGCAGGACGCACGTTGTATTCGGTAATTTTTTCCTGGGCTTGTGCCGACCATCCGGAAAGGAGCAGCAGGCCCGATAAAATTGCGATTTTCTTCATTGTTTTTCTGTTATTAGTCGTTTGATTTTTTTTAAAGGAGGTATCGGGAGCTAGAAGGAGCTATCAGGAGTTAAAAGCCAATAAACCAATAATTTTGCTTATAGGAAACCGCACGCAGGAGTATCGGCCTTTAGCTCCTAAACCCGCTTTCGGACTGATAACTCCTTCCAGCTACATCCTCTCAAACCCGTTCCAAAGGTTGCCAGCAGGAACGGGCGCTTCCACCGCAATCACCTCCTTCGACACCGGATGCACGAAACGGACCGACCGCGCGTGCAGGCAGATGCTTCCGTCGGGATTGGAGCGGGGCGAGCCGTACTTCAGGTCGCCTTTGATGGGGCATCCCATCTTAGCAAGCTGACAACGTATCTGGTGATGCCTGCCTGTCTTGAGGTCCACTTCCAGCAGGTGGTAGTTCTGCGAGTGCCCGATGAGCCGGTAGCGCAGGACCGCTTTCTTGCTGCCCGGCTTCTCCGTGTCGTAGGCATAACTCTTGTTCTGTTTCTCGTTACGTATCAAATAGTTCACCAACTCCCCTTCTTCCTTCGGGGGACGGTTTTTCACCACCGCCCAATAGGTCTTCTTCACCTCACTATTCTTGAACATTTCGTTCAGGCGTGAGAGAGCTTTACTGGTCTTGGCAAAAATAACAAGACCGCTCACGGGGCGGTCCAGCCGGTGAGTGACACCGATAAAGACGTTGCCGGGCTTCTGGTACTTCTCCTTCAGATACTGCTTAACGGTTTCTGAAAGCGGCGTATCGCCCGTCTTGTCTCCCTGGACTATCTCGGAAGCGGTCTTGTTGACTATTATGATATGATTGTCTTCGTAAACGACAGTCATTGTTATTTTAATTACATATTCATACCGCCATCTACCTGAATCACCTGACCGGACACGTAGGAAGACATATCGGAAGCCAGGAAGGTGGCAATGTTCGCCACGTCTTCGGGCGTACCGCCACGGCGCAAAGGAATCTTCTTGCACCATTCAGCCTTCACCTCGTCGGAGAGGGCATCGGTCATCGCTGTCATGATGAAGCCCGGAGCGATGGCGTTGGCGCGAATGCCGCGAGAGCCCAGCTCCTGTGCGATAGACTTCGCCAAAGCAATCATACCTGCCTTGGAAGCAGCGTAGTTTGCCTGACCTGCATTGCCGTGAACACCTACCACGGATGCCATGTTGATGATGCTTCCACCCTTCTGGCGCATCATGATGGGCGTGCAGGCGTGGATGAAGTTGAACGCGGACTTCAGGTTCACGTTGATGACCATGTCCCACTGCTGCTCGCTCATGCGCATCATCAGTCCGTCACGCGTGATGCCCGCGTTGTTCACCAGGATGTCAATGCGTCCGAAGTCCTTGTGGATTTCCTCCACCACCTTTGCCGTATCTTCAAAGTTGGCGGCATTGGAGGCGTAGGCTTTTGCCTTTACTCCCAGCGCTTCCAGCTCTTTGGCTGTGGCTTCGGCGTTTTCATCAATCATCAGGTCGGTGAATGCGATATTGGCTCCTTCTTGAGCAAACTTTAAAGCGATAGCCTTACCGATGCCACGTGCGGCTCCGGTTACAATGGCTGTTTTTCCTTCTAATAATCCCATATTATTTGTTATTTAAGAATGTATATATTTTCAACAATTTCTTCTCAAAGCACCCAGCACCAGACGAGTGACGTAGGTGTCGCGCACCCCGTCGTCCAGATAGGCGCCAATGTGGCCTCGGATATAGGGCGCTTCGATGCCCTTCACGCTGTAGTGCACAATCGCAGCTGTCATCTCCAAATCGTCTATGTGGAAGATGCCTTTCTCCATCCCCTCGCGCAACACCTCCCTGAAGAGGGAAATCTCCTTAGCGTCGAAGCGTTTCCTCACCTTCTCCACCCGCCAGATGTCGCGGAAGAAGTTGGCACGAAGCGTCCCGTTACGGTAAACCACCTCCTTCACTGCATCCAGATGGGTGTAAATCATCTCCATCAGCTTCGCGTCCGGCTGGATATTCTTCTCCATCACACGCGCCATCATGTCTGAGAGGATGTCCAGTTCAGACTCAACCACAGCCATATAGATATCTTCCTTGCTTTTAAAATAGGTATAAAGAGTTCTTCTACCTTTTTTAGAAGCAAGGGCAATATCGTTCATCGTGGTATTCTCGACACCCATCTTGGCAAAGAGCTGACGGGCAACATCCACTAATTTAGCTTTTGTCTTCGATACGGCCATAGTCTAATTGCACAATCCTTTAATAATTGAGCAAAAGTAAGACATTTCCGCATACCCTACAAGAAAATGAACATTTTATTAACATTGGAAAGAAATATAGCAGCAGACTATGCGACACACAAAAGGAAGGACTACTAATTTATTTTGAAAAATAATAGTAATTTATTTGTTTATTCAAAAGAAAGCCGTACCTTTGCACTCACAAAACAACAACATCGCGGAGTGGAGCAGTTGGTAGCTCGTTGGGCTCATAACCCAAAGGTCGTCTGTTCGAGTCAGGCCTCCGCAACAAAGCAGAAGGAGATGCGTGAAAACGCATCTCCTTTTTTCTTTTAAGAGTGTTATAGGATTCCCAGAAAGACGCTTCTGAAAGCGAGTCTGACGAAACGGCACATTCGAGAAGACGGCTCACCCGATAATCATTGGGGGTATGCATAAATCTTAGCCAGTCTAAAGAGGAAGAATTTCTCATCCACTACTC
>NZ_JAICZW010000084.1:0-10740 GCF_029057325.1 Bacteroides sp.
CTTACGGAGGAAGTGCCTACACAAAAACTAAACTAGACTTAACTAAACTATTCTATAGAGGAGTTTCACAACTCCTATCTGTTCGATGCAAAGTTAAAAAACATATTTAAATAGACAAAAAAATCTATTATAAATTCGACGAATCTCTCATTTTTATTGACGAACAAAGCTTTTTCTCAGCTTCTTTGTTCTAAAAACTCTTGAAAAGCCTGTTTGTAACTATCGCTGATGGGGATATAGTTTTTCCCGAAAACGATTCGCCCACGGTCTATTACGCGTATCTTGCTCTTTTGAACAATATAAGAACGGTGGACACGCATAAAGCGTGAAGCTGGGAGAAGCTCTTCCATCGCCTTCATGCTCATCAAAGACAAAATAGGTTTGGAAACACCTTCTTCATAGATTTTGATATAGTCTTTCAAGCCTTCGATGTAAAGAATCCGGTCCAGTTCAATTTGAATCAACTTGTAATCGCTCTTTACGAAAATACTCTGAACCTCGTTTTGGGGTTGTTGCAACAACTCAAACCACTGAACCGCCTTGTTGGCGGCTTGCAGGAAGTCTGCATAAGAGATGGGCTTCAGCAGATAATCCAGTGCATTGACTTTATAACCGTCTATGGCATATTGATCGAAAGCGGTAGTGAACACGATTCGGGTACGGGGACTTACCATCCTAGAAAATTCAAGTCCGCTCAAATCGGGCATCTGGATATCCAGGAAAATCAGATCGACATGCTTGCCAGGCAACTCTTTCATAGCTTGCACGGCACTGGAATACTTGCCCACGCTATTCAGAAACGGAGTTTTGTTGACATAGCTTTCCAGTAACTCCAAAGCCAAAGGCTCGTCATCTACGATTGCACAATTCAAATTCATAATCTAATGGTTTTCAAGTTTTATCACTAATGTGGAATTATACATTTTTCCATCTTCATCAACCCCGTACCACCACTCATAACGGTTGGGATAGGTCAATTCCAAGCGTTTTCGCACCTGTTCCAATCCGATGCCGCTTCCGCTTTTGTCGGTCTGGCTTTTGGGATGGTAACTATTGGTGATTTCACAACGAATCTCCTTTGAATTCTCGCTGAAGCAGATACGGATGAAACTGGACTCTGTAGGCGAAAGACCATGTTTGAAAGCGTTCTCTATAAGAGAGATAAAGATGAGTGGCGCTATCTCCGTATGGCTGTCCGGACGGACATCTATCTGCGTCTCCACTGTTACATTGGCAGAGAGGCGGATGCGCATCAGCTCGATGTAGCTGCGAATGAAGTCCATCTCTTTGTCAAGGGAAACAAAGTTCTGCTGATTGTCATAGAGCACGTGACGAAGCAAGCGACTCAACTCCTGAACAGCCAATTGCGCCTTGTCTGCATCGAAAGCGATGAGGGCGTAAATGTTGTTCAACGTATTGAGCAGGAAATGCGGATTAAGCTGGTTGCGCAGGTTCTTCAGTTCGGCTTCCGTACGGCTCTTTTCGGCCTCGCGGCGGGCAGCATCCAGTTGTTGCCATCTGCCGCTCATCTTGATAGCGACACTCAATCCGATGGTCAGTATCATGGAAAAAATATCACGCAGGATGAATATCCATTTAGGAGGTCCCACATGCCTGCCTCCTCTTTCCGCTCCTCCTTTCAAATAAGCCTGAAAGACATATTCCTGCCACAAGTGAGAACCCGCAGCGACACATACTATCAACAGCGCGTTCAACAGAAGGAACTTCCTTACACTCCCCTCAAACAGATAGCGGGGAATCAAGAAAAGGTAGTTTGCGTAGAATACAATCAGAAAAGAAATAGGCACGATGCAACCGTGACGCAGATAATCCGTCCACGTGAGATCAAATCCGCTTCGTGTCATCATCAAGAAAGGGAAACCGAACACGATCCCCCACCCGATGATGTGTATCAGGGCTTCAATGCCGCGATGACGTGGGTTGGTAAGTAATTGTTTCATAATGCTACAAAGGTAATAAAATTTTAAATTTATGATTTCAGATTTATGAAGAGAAGAGAAGAGAAGGACAATATCGTTATAACTCTAAGGCGCAAACCTAAGCTTTAGAGTCGTAACCCTGAACTTTAGAATCGTAACCCTGAACTCTGAAATCATAAATCCTTTATTCATACCGTATCGCCTCTATCGGGTCAAGGTCGGCAGCTTTTTGAGCGGGATACCAACCGAAGAAGACACCTGTCACCGTACAGACAGCGAAGGAGAGGAACACGCTCCACGGCTGAATGAAGATGGGCCAGTGAGCAATGCTCTTCACAACCCAGCTGGCACTGCAGCCGATGAAGACACCGATAACACCGCCGGTGATGCTGATAAGGATGGCTTCTATCAGGAACTGACTCAGAATGTCGATGCCACGGGCACCTACGCTCATGCGCAAACCTATTTCACGGGTACGCTCCGTCACCGATACATACATGATGTTCATGATGCCGATGCCTCCCACCACGAGCGAGATGCCGGCGATGCAGGCAAGTAAAGTGGTCATCAGGTCGGTGGTGGAGTTTAGCATACTGCTAAGTTCCTGCTGGCTACGGATAGTGAAATCGTCGTCATCGCTTTCTTTGAGCTTATGGTTGCGACGCAAGATCTCGGTGATTTCCTCGGTGGCGTTGTCCGTCATGTCCTCGGTAAGGGCAGAGGCGAAGATGCCACTGAGGTAGGTTTGCGCCAGCAAACGCTTCATCACGGTGCTGTAAGGGGCAAGCACCACGTCATCTTGGTCCATCCCCATGGAGTTATAGCCTTTGGGCTTCAGTACACCTACTACGCGGAAAGGCACTTGATTGAAGCGGATGATGCGCCCCACCGGATCCTCACCATCGGGGAAAAGGTTGTCTTGAATCGTCTTTCCGATAACGCATACCTTGGCGGAGCTCTGTATGTCAGTCTCGGTAAACATACTGCCGTTCTCTACATTCAACTGCCGTATCTCCAAATAATCTGTACCGACCCCGCTCACGGAAGAGGGATAGTTATTATTGCCCGCAATCAATTGCCCACTGGATGAGACATTGGGGCTGACGGCAGCCAAGAAGTTCGTCTCTTTGCGCAAGGCTTCGTAGTCCGCCAACTTCAAGGTCTGCATGGCACTGGGGTCTTGGCGCACACCGCCACGCATGTCGGCTCCCGGATGAATCATTATCATGTTAGACCCCATTTCGGAGATTTGCGTCTGAATACTTTTCTTCGAACCTTGTCCGATGGCAAGCATCGTGATAACAGACGCCACGCCGATGATGATGCCCAGCATGGTGAGAAATGCGCGCAGCTTGTTGTTGTTCAGCGCGCGCAGGGCTATTTTGAAAAGATTTGTTCCATTCATAGGTATAATTGTTTTTAATCTTCCTCCTGTCTGGGCAGCGCCGCCAGTGCTTCAGCGGCATCCAGTATATGAGTATTGAGGGTATCTTCCCGGATTTGCCCGTCGCGCAACACGATGTTACGGCTGCTATATTGGGCTATCTCGGGGTTGTGGGTCACAAAGATGATGGTACGCCCCTCGGCATGCAGTTTTTGGAAAAGCACCAGTATTTCGAAGGAGGTACGTGTGTCCAGATTACCCGTTGCCTCATCGGCGAGGATGACGGCAGGATTGTTCACTAAGGCGCGGGCGATTGCCACGCGCTGCATCTGTCCGCCGGACATCTGGTTAGACTTGTGCTCCAGACGGTCGCCCAGTCCGACGGCGTGCAGGGCTTCGACGGCACGGCGGCGACGTTCGGCAGCAGAAACGGAGGAGTTGTACATCAACGGAAGTTCCACATTCTCTACGGCGGTGGTCTTGGGCAACAGGTTATAGTTCTGGAAGACGAAGCCGATTTTCCGGTTGCGCAACACAGCACGTTGTGATTTGCTCATGGTACGCACGGAGGTGCCATCCAGCAAGTATTCGCCGGCAGTCGGCGTATCAAGACAACCTAAGGTATTCAGCAAAGTCGATTTACCGGAACCGGACGTTCCCATGATGGTGACAAACTCGCCTTGACGGATGGTGAACGAGATGCCACGCAGGGCGTGAACAGTCTCCTCTCCCACCCGGAAGTTCCGTTTGATATTTTGAAGTTCGATAACTGCTTTGTTCATGATAGTTGTTTTTTAAAATTGACGAGGAAACGAGTTGACGAGGAGTACAAGGCGGTAAGGGCACTCGTAGCCCTGTTAACTTGTCTCCTTGTCAACTAACTTGTCCTCCTTATTTTTTCTTTCCCGGAGGTCCCGGCATAAAAGGGCTCCTCTCCCCTTCGGAGGTAGCCGGAGCCATGTCCGGCGCTCCGCTGCCCGGAGTCAGGCCAATGGAGACTTCGGTAATGACGGTTGTTCCTTCGGCGATGCCTTCGGTAATTTCCGTATGAATGCCGTTTGAAATGCCTATTTCTACCGGATGGGCGGTAAAGGTATTTCCTTCGCGTGTCCACACCTTGTTTTTGGCTTCGCAATCCTTCACGATGTCCTTATTACCTATCAACGGTTTTTCGGGAGTAAAGCGCAGGGCGCGTGAGGGAACACAGAGTACATCCTTGCGGTCCAGCGTGAAGATGGTGACGTTCGCCGTGAGGCGGGGCTTCAGCTTCAGGTCGGGATTGTGGGCAGAGATGACCACTTCGTAGGTCACCACCGTACTGCTCGTGCTGCTTGCCGAACTGCCAGAAGAGGCGTCACCCAGACGGATTTGCGTGACGGTTCCTTCAAACACATCGTTCGGATAGGCATCCACAGTGAAGGTTGCCCGCTGTCCCTCCTCCACGCCGCCTATGTCGGCCTCGTCCACATCGGCCACCACCTGCATCTGCGTCAGGTCGGCGGCGATAGTGAAGAGGGTCGGCGTTTCGAAGCCGGAGGCCACGGTCTGCCCCTCCTCTACATCGCGGCTGATGACCACGCCGTCGATGGGCGAGGTGATGGTGGCATACGAGAGGTTGCGCTCCGCCTTCGCCAGCGATGCCCGGCTGCTGTCGTAATTGCTGCGGGCTTTCTCGTAGTTATAGACCGATTGTTCGTAGTCGGTGGCGGCAATGAGTTTCTTCTCATACAGCGCCGCGTTGCGTTCGTATAGTTTCTTCTGATAATCGTACTCCGCCTTCGCGCCATTGTAGGCGGCACGTTGCGAGGCAAGCTCGCTTTGCAGGGTCACGCGGTCCATTTCGGCGATGAGTTGCCCACGGGTGACTACGGAGTTGTAGTCCACGTAAATCTTGTCGATAATGCCGCTGACCTGGGTACCGACCTCCACTTCGGTCACCGGTTCGATGGTTCCCGTGGCGGTGACGGATTCCGATATTCCGCTTCTGCTGACGGTGGCAGTGACGTAGTTCACTTTCTGTTTGGCTTTGCTTCCGCCAAACATCCATACCGCTCCACCTATCGCCGCCACGACAACGAGGGTGGTGAATGTCCATTTCTGTTTGTTCATATCTGTTCTTTCTATGATTTTGGTTACTATATATAATAAGGTATAGGAGATAATGCATTTCCGAATGCCTGCCTACGCATTTACAGCGACAGTTTTTCCCCCTGATAAAATCTCAGCAACTGCCTGTTCAGTATCGCCATATACTTGGCTTGCAACATCTCTTGCCGGGCACTGAGCAGATTGTTTTTCTCCGTCAGCAGTTCCACGGTGTTTTGCATTCCTAAATTGAAGCGTTCTTGTATCAGGTCATAACTGGTCTGCGTGCTTTTCAACTTCTCCGTGGCGGCATCATATTGTTGCCGGGCGGTGTTGGCATTGAGCCACAGGTTCTCGATGGTCCGATATAACTCCTTTTGGCTGTCCAGCAGTTCCAGTTGACTGGTCTGTTTCTGGAGCTTGGCCTTCTCAACGGCGCTTTTGGTCTGGCGGTTGTTGAAGATGGGCACGCTCAGGCTCACCCCCAATGAGTTGTTCCAGTTCTGCTTGATTTGTTCGTTGAAGGTGAAGTCGCCGCCATTGATGTGGTTGGTGCCGATGCCCGCAGTCAGGCTCAAGGTGGGCAGATAGCCGGCGCGGGCAATTTTGATGTCCAAATCCGAGGCCTGCACGTTCAGCCGGGCCACCTCTATCTCAGGGCGGAGAGCTAACGCCGCCTGATAGACATCCCCCTTGGCAGGCAAGGGCGACAGGACGTTCTCCGGATTCACAACAGGGATGTAAAGGTCCATCTCCGCCTCACCGTCCAGTTCCAGCAGCTGCTTCAGTTGCAGTTTGTATTCTTGCAGGGTGGCTTGTGCTGTCACCAGTTGATAGTTGTCTGTACTGACCTGCGCCTCCAGTTGGGCAAAGTCGCTTCGGGCAATGCTTCCCGCCTCAAAAAGCTGGCGGGCACGTTCGCATTCGGCACGGCTCACCTCTAACGTAGATTCGCAGACGGTCACGGCTTCGGTGGCATAGAGTATCTGCACGTATGCTTGCGCCACACTCTCCTCAATGCTGTTTTCGCCGGCCGCTACATTCAGTTCGGCAATGCGGCTGTTCAGCTGCTGCTGTTTGATGGTGTTCAGTCGCTTCCCGCCATTGTAGAGTGTCCAGTTGGCATCGATACCATAACTGCCGTTGTAGCTGGTCTTGCTCGTACTGCTGCTGATGTTGTCGCCATCGATGAGGGTGTTCGTCTCGCTCTTCGGACGGTTCACTACACGCTGGCTCACGCCGACCGAAAGGCTTGGAAAGAGAGCCGCCTTGGCAGTCTTGATGTCCACTTGGGTACCGGCGGCATTCAGCCGGTTCTTACGGACGGTGATGTTCTGCTTCAGGGCATAGTCAATGCAGGTCTGCAAATCCCATTGGGCTGGAAGCGTGCCGGCTTCCGTCGGAATCGTGTCGGTCTGCGCCGAGAGTCCCGCTCCGCTTGCCATGCAAAACGCTATCAGTGTCAATTTCTTCAGGTTTATCATATCTTTCATGTTCTATGGTTTTACATCGGCAAATGTAGTCCATCGCAGCAAAGGGAGGAAAAACTTTAGAAGTTTGAGGAGTTTTTATCGCCTAAACCGCCTTTTATGCGGACGACACACGGCTCTTTGAGAAATTAAAGAAAACTTGCACCTGTTGTTCAGACTTCTCAGACACGAATCGGGCGGATAAAGTGAGAATTGCCTCTGACATCCACAAAACATAACACATTGTAAATCATAGACATCCTACTTTATTTTTTCTTTATCCTTTTTAAAGTATTACTTTAATACCGATAAAGCGACACTATAATGCTTACAAAGCAATCCTTTAATGCTTATAAAGTAATTCTTTAAAAAGGATAAAGAAACGCCGCTTTGAAGTATCGGAAGAATGGGAAATGAGCATATACTTTCAATGAAAGAACCGTGATGCCACGATTTTTTCCCATCGTTCGTTTGTCTGTTCTATAAAAGTAATTTATATTTGCCATCGTTCTAAATCCAATCGATATGAGACAGCTTGCAGCGACCGTTTGGCGCTTCTATTTGGATGGCTTTCGGAGTATGACATTAGGCCGTACCCTGTGGTTTATCATCTTGGTAAAACTATTTATCCTGTTCTTTATTCTCCGCCTCTTCTTCTTCCCCAACTTTCTGAACGCCGCCGCAAGCGATGACAAAGAAGGCTATGTCAGCGGAGAACTGATAGAAAGAGCCGTTGATAATTGACAGTTGATAATTGATAATTCAAAATTCATAATTTATGTTACACATTGACACTTCGCTGATTGACTGGTCGAGAGCACAATTTGCCTTGACCGCCATCTATCACTGGATTTTCGTTCCACTGACGCTCGGGTTAGCGGTTATCATGGGACTTATGGAGACGGCTTACTACCGTACGGGTAACGATTTTTGGAAACGGACAGCTAAGTTCTGGATGAAATTGTTCGGCATCAACTTTGCCGTAGGTGTCGCTACAGGATTGATTCTGGAATTTGAATTCGGAACCAATTGGAGCAACTACAGCTGGTTTGTTGGCGACATCTTCGGAGCACCGCTTGCCATCGAAGGTATTTTGGCTTTCTTTATGGAGTCAACGTTCATCGCCGTCATGTTCTTCGGCTGGGAGAAGGTGAGCAAGCGATTCCATTTGGCTTCTACCTGGTTGACGGGCATAGGCGCCACCATCTCTGCCTGGTGGATTCTGGTAGCCAATGCCTGGATGCAGAATCCCGTGGGAATGGAGTTCAATCCCGATAGCGCCCGCAACGAGATGGTGGACTTCTGGGCAGTGGCAACCTCACCAATGGCGGTCAACAAGTTCTTCCACAGCGTACTTTCCGGATGGGTGCTGGGAGCCTTGTTTGTTGTGGGAGTCAGCTGCTGGTTCTTGTGGAAGAGGCGTGAAAAGGAATTCGCACTGGCAAGCATCAAAATCGCTGCTTGGACAGGCCTGTTCGCCACCCTATTGTCAGCATGGACGGGTGACGGTTCAGGTTATCAGGTAGCACAGAAGCAGCCTATGAAGCTTGCAGCCATGGAAGGCTACTACGATGGAGAGGCCGGTGCCGGACTGGTAGCTTTCGGTATATTGAACCCCGCCAAAAAGAGTCCGCAAGACGATATCGCCCCTTTCCTTTTCCGCATTGAAATTCCAAAGATGCTTTCGATGCTTGCCGAGCGTGAGATGAACGCGTTCGTTCCCGGCATCAACGACTTGCTGAAAGGTGGCTATCCATTGGCCGACGGTTCGAAGGCACTCTCTGCCGAAGAGAAAATGGCACGTGGAAAAGATGCCATCGAAGCGTTTGCCGCTTATCGTGCCGCCCGCGCCGAAGGCAACGAGGCGGGTGCCGCCGTTGCGGCATTGGCGTTGCAGAAAAATGTGGCTTATTTCGGTTACGGCTATATCAAAGACGTGAACGAGCTGGTGCCGAATGTTCCCCTTACCTTCTATATGTTTCGCGTGATGGTGATGTTGGGCGGCTATTTCATCCTCTTCTTTATGGCGGTACTCTTCTTTATCTATAAGAAGGATTTGACAAAAATGCGTTGGATGCATTGGGTGGCTATGCTCACCATCCCGTTAGGATATATTGCAGGACAAGCCGGATGGGTGGTTGCCGAATGTGGCCGTCAGCCGTGGGCGATACAAGATATGTTGCCTACCAGTGCCGCCATTTCCAAATTGGATGTCGGCTCCGTACAGACCACGTTTTTCATCTTCCTTGTGCTTTTCACCATTATGCTGATAGCGGAAGTGGGAATTATGCTGAAAGCGATACAAAAAGGACCGGAAGGAGAGTGATTAAAGTGGTAGAGTGATAAAGGGGATATTACCACTATTATCACACTACCATTCTATCACCTTATCATATTATAACAACATAACTTTATCACATTAAAATGGATACATATATTTTTCTTCAACACTATTGGTGGTTCATCGTTTCCCTGTTAGGAGCGATTTTGGTGTTCCTGTTGTTTGTGCAGGGAGGCAACTCACTTCTGTTCTGTCTGGGCAAGACAGAAGAGCAGAGGAAAATGATGATTAATTCGACGGGGCGTAAGTGGGAGTTCACGTTCACTACATTGGTGACGTTCGGCGGCGCGTTCTTCGCTTCGTTTCCGCTCTTCTACAGCACGAGCTTCGGCGGTGCTTATTGGTTGTGGATGATTATCCTGTTCAGCTTTGTGTTACAGGCGGTCAGCTACGAGTTTCAATCCAAAGCGGGAAATCTGTTGGGAAAGAACACATACCGGACGTTCTTGGTAATAAACGGAGTGGTAGGCCCGATTTTGCTGGGCGGTGCAGTGGCTACATTCTTCACCGGCTCTGAATTCTACATCGATAAAGGGAGTATTGCCGAAACGATGATGCCTGTCATCAGCCGTTGGGCGAATGCCGGACACGGTCTGGATGCGTTGCTCAATCCGTGGAACGTGGTATTGGGATTGGCAGTCTTCTTCCTGGCACGCATCTTGGGGGCGCTCTACTTCATCAACAACATCAACGACCGGGACTTGACGACCCGCTGTCGCCGTTCGCTTTGGGGAAATACAGGATTGTTCCTGCTCTTTTTTCTGGCATTCGTCATTCGCACGCTGATGGCCGACGGCTATGCTGTGAATCCCGAGACAGGAGCGATTTTCATGGAACCCTATAAGTACCTGGGCAACTTCATCGCTATGCCGGTGATATTGATACTATTCCTCATCGGCGTGGTTGCCGTTTTGTGGGGAATCATCCGCACATTGTGGAAAGCAGAATTCGACAAGGGCATCTGGTACACCGGAATCGGTACGGTGCTCACCGTATTGGCTTTGTTGCTGGTGACAGGTTATAACCATACTGCCTATTACCCTTCCAATGCCGATTTGCAAAGTTCACTGACGCTCTCCAACAGCTGCTCCAGCCTGTTCACCCTGAAAGTGATGGCATACGTCTCCATCCTTGTTCCCTTTGTCCTTGCCTACATTGTCTATGCTTGGCGTAGCATCGACAGCCGCAAGATTGATACAAAAGAGATAAAGGAAGGACACACGTATTAAGGAAAAATAGGGAATGAAGAATGAAGAGTTACCCGGCGGCTTATTTACATAGCGCAGCCAAACTCTTCATTCTTCATTTTTCATTCTTCATCGAAAATACGCCTGTTCATCAGTAAACAACTCCACGCATTCAGCATGATGGGCTACGTATGCCGCCGGACCTGTATCACCGGAGTGGAGCATGTCATAAACGACATTCGCTTTGTCCCTGCCGATAACCAGGAAGATGATTTTCCGGGCGGCAAACATAAGGCAACCGGTCATAGCGATACGCTTACGCTTATTATAAGGA
>NZ_JAICZW010000084.1:10750-16609 GCF_029057325.1 Bacteroides sp.
TGAGCAAATACTCCTGCCCCGGAAAGATGGAAGATGTATGCCCATCACTGCCGGCACCCAACAGCACAACATCGAAAACCGGAAACTCCTCCTCTACCGGTACTGTGCTACAGACCAATGACGAATAACGTTTCGCCTCCTCTTTAGGCCGGTTGGCACCGTTGATAGGATAAACGTACTCAACGGGCATTTCCACCTTGGTCAGCAACAGACGGCACATCGTGCCATAGTTGCTTTCGTAACTCTCCGCAGGCACACACCGCTCATCCACCCAATAAATTCGCATTCGTTCCCACGGGGTGACCTCTTTATACTCATGTGCCCAAATTTCAAACATCAGCGAAGGGGTACTTCCTCCGCTGAACGCAAAATAAAATGTCTTGTCCTGCTCGTTGTCCATCATGGCAAGTAAATGCTCAATCAAGGCACGGGCCGTTTCCATAGATGTCTGGTAAATGTAACTTTTCATAATTCACAATATTCATCGGTATTAGTTAAATTCTTACACGGGTTGGTCCATTCGGCATCATGTTCATACATCATCTTTTCACTTTCCAAAGGCCCCCATGTTCCTGCCGGATAACCGTACAATGGGGTATGAGGATGTTTTTCCCAATAACGCAACACGGGGTCGAAGAAACGCCAGGAGGCTTCCACCGCATCGCTACGGGTAAAAAGCGTGGGGTCTCCATGCATGCAATCTTCTATCAAGCGGGCATAAGCATCGCCGGTGGGCAATTCGCCCAACTTGTCATAGCTGAAGTCCATTGTCACCTGCTTCAATTCAAAGCCGGAACCGGGCAGCTTCATTCCGAACTTCAGCACAATGCCCTCATTCGGCTGAAGACGAAGTATCAAGGTATTGGCACGAGGGCAATGCCCGCCCTCGCAGCGAAACATCTGATAAGGTGTTTTCCGAAAATGTACTACGATTTCCGTCACCTTCGTCGGCATCTGTTTACCGGTACGGATGTAGAAAGGCACCCCACTCCACCGCCAATTATTGATGCCGATTTTCATGGCAATGTACGTTTCCGTACGCGAATCGGACGAAACCTGCCGTTCTTCCCGATAACCTGCTTTTGTATTCGAAGCCGTATATTGTCCACGAACGATATGTTCTTCGAAGTCCGTTTCCGTCAAGGGGGTCAACGATTCATAGACCTTCACCACTTCGTTACGAAACTTGTCGGCATTGAAAGTAACGGGCGGTTCCATGGCGGTGAGAGCCACCAGCTGAATCAGGTGGTTCTGCACCATATCGCGCAGCGCGCCGGCACCTTCGTAATATCCGCCACGACCTTCTATTCCCAAATTCTCAACTGCCGTAATCTCCACATAGTCGATATAGTTGCGGTTCCACAACGGTTCAAAAATTCCATTGGCAAAGCGGAACGCAAGAATGTTCTGCGCCGTCTCCTTGCCTAGGAAATGGTCAATGCGATAAATCTGATGTTCAGAGAAGACGGAAGCATAAACGGCATTCAACTTACGTGCCGACTGCAAATCGTAACCGAAAGGTTTCTCCACAACGATGCGCGTCCGGGACCGATTCAGACGAACCGCCTTCAAATGCAACGGAATCACGCCATACAAGGAGGGAGGTGTGGCTAGATAGAACAGCAGATTGTCCGGTTCCCTTTCACCGGTCAACTCCTGCAAACGTGCATTCAGCAAACTATACTCCTCTGCTGTCGCAGGATTCATCGTAAGGTAATGCAGGCGACTGCAAAACCCTTTCAACTGTTCGTCTGTTTGCTCTTTTGAGGTGACAAACTTTTTCAGCTCACTCATGATATACGTCCGATAGCTCTCATCCGTATAGTCGGTGCGTCCGCCCCCCAGCATGGAGAATCCATCAGGCAGACGCTCTTCCCTATATAGCGTATATAGCGCCGGCATCAACTTGCGTTTTGTCAAGTCACCCGAAGCGCCGAATATGATCATTACCAATCCGCTCATATTTTTTACTTCTATCAGTATATAAAGAGACAGGTGAACAAGAGTACAAGGTCCTTGCAGCCTTGTCAACCCGTCAACTCAAATTATTCATACATTGTAACTATCTGATTTTGTATTTCCTCCGTGCCCCGTCCAGTTCTCGTGAAAGAAACTTCCATTCGGTTCGTCTGTCCGCTCGAAGGTGTGGGCACCGAAATAATCGCGCTGCGCCTGAATCAGATTGGCTGGCAGCCGGGCAGAGACCAATGAATAGAAGTAATTCAAGGCGGCAGAAAAAGCGGGAACAGGCAACTCCTCCTTCATCGCTTGCGCCACCAGGCGTTTCCAGCCGGGAAGCGACTGCTGCATCTCTTTCTGAAAATATGGAGCCAGCAACAGATGCTTGGGCTTTTGCACCGTTTCAAACACACCGGCAATTTCGTTCAGAAAAGCACAACGGATGATACAACCTCCCCTCCACATACGGGCAATGGATGCCAAATGGAGGTTCCAACCAAAAGCATCGGAAGCTCGTTGCAAAACTGCAAAACCTTGCGCATACGAAACCAACTTGGAAGCATAGAGTGCGGCGTAAATATCCTCCACCATATCCAACCGATTGTAGATAACCTGTGAACGACGGCAGGCGTACTGTTTGCACGCTGTTTCGCGCAACCTCTTTTGTGCAGAGAGATTGCGCTCAAAAACCGCCGATGCTATCAGCCCCAATGGCATATTCAGCTCCATCGCATTGGTGACGGACCATTTTCCTGTACCCTTCTGTCCGGCAACATCCAGAATCTTGTCAATCAGATAACCGCCGGACTTGTCTTTATGACGCAAGATGTGGGCGGTTATTTCAATGAGGTAACTGCGCAGTTTTCCTTCGTTCCAACTCGCAAAAGAGTTCGCCATCTGCTCGTTATCCAGTCCCAACAAATGCTTCATCACCCAATACGCCTCCGCTATCAGCTGCATGTCGCCATATTCTATGCCGTTATGTATCATTTTGACAAAATGCCCCGATCCGGCAGGACCTATCCACTCACAACACGGCATACCGTCCGAAGTCCGCGCCGCGATGCTTTGCAGAATCGGTTTCACTTCCTGCCATGCGCTTTCCGAGCCTCCCGGCATAATGGAAGCACCGGTCAAAGCCCCCTCTTCTCCACCGGAAACACCGGCACCCACAAAGCGGAAGCCTCTTTTCTCAGCCTGTTCCACACGACGATTGGTATCTTCGTAGTTTGAGTTACCCCCGTCAATCAGAATGTCACCTTCGGAAAGATGAGGGAAAAGCTGTTCCATCAGTTCGTCCACGGCACTGCCCGCCCGAACCATCATCATTATCTTCCGGGGAGTGGCAATGGAGTCCACAAAACCGGCTATGTCCGTATGTCCTTCGATGTTTTTTCCTTTGGCACGCCCCGCTACGAAGCGTTCCACAACACCCTCCTCCACTCCGGGAACGGTACGATTGTACACTGATACGTTCCATCCCTTGTCCGCCATATTAAGCGCCAGATTCTCACCCATCACGGCAAGGCCGATAAGTCCTATGTCTGTTTTATGTAAACCCGTCATACGCTTGTAAATATTTATCATTATCAAATCATCGGCGAGGCCACCCATCATTCTGTTTCTTGCTTGAGGCAGTATCCCTCAAATCCATGCCTGACCGCCTCCTTATCCGCACCCTGTCCGCTCCATACTTTCTTCGTAGTTTCTTCGGACGTTCTTCGGACATTCTTCGGTCCTAGGGAGTGGAGTTTGTCCGAAGAACGTCCGAAGCCGAATAGGCTCTGGCAGGGGGCAGGTATGACCTGGATAGAATACACCCTTTTTTTTGAGACAAAAAACAAAAAGATCGGGTTTCGCCAACGCGTCTTTGTAGAGAGAACAAAATATCTGCAGAAATTGTTCAAAGAATTTAAAGAAAAATCGTATTTTTGTTGACGATAGCTTATTTCAATCAATTAGAGACCCAAAACTTATGAAAAAGTTCCGCATCGGATTACTTCCACGCATCGTCATCGCCATCATCTTAGGTATTCTTTTCGGCAATTTCCTGCCGACACCCATCGTCAGACTGTTTGTCACGTTCAACTCCATTTTCAGTGAGTTTCTGAACTTCTCCATTCCGCTCATTATCGTGGGACTGGTCACCATCGCCATTGCCGACATCGGTAAGGAAGCCGGACGGATGCTGATGGTCACGGCACTCATCGCCTACGGAGCGACGCTGTTTTCCGGCTTCCTCTCCTATTTTACGGGAGCCACTCTATTTCCTTCGCTCATAGAACCCGGCGCACCTTTGGAAACGGTGAGCGAAGCGCAAGGCATATCCCCCTATTTCTCGGTAGCCATTCCTCCGCTAATGAATGTCATGACCGCCCTGGTATTGGCTTTCACATTGGGATTGGGACTGGCACACCTGAAGAGCAACGCGTTGAAGGACGTGGCACGCGACTTTCAAGAGATTGTAGTCCTCACCATCAGCGGAGTGATACTGCCCTTATTGCCCATCTATATCTTCAGCATTTTCCTCAACATCACGCACTCGGGGCAAGTGTTCAGCATTCTGATGGTGTTCATCAAGATTATCGGCATCATCTTCCTGCTGCACATCTTTCTGCTGCTATTTCAATACTGCATCGCGGCATTGTTTGTCCGCCGGAACCCCTTCAAACTATTGGCACGGATGATGCCCGCCTACTTCACCGCTTTAGGCACCCAATCGAGTGCCGCCACCATCCCGGTGACACTAGAGCAAACCCGCAAGAACGGCGTATCCGCCGGCATAGCAGGTTTTGTCATTCCGCTTTGCGCCACCATCCACCTGTCGGGCAGCACGCTGAAGATTGTGGCGTGCGCATTGGCACTGATGATTATGCAAGGAATGCCTTACGACTTCCCCCTGTTCGCCGGATTCATCTTTATGTTGGGCATTACAATGGTGGCGGCTCCGGGAGTTCCGGGAGGTGCCATTATGGCGGCATTGGGCATCCTGCAATCCATGCTGGGCTTCGACGAATCGGCGCAAGCACTGATGATTGCCTTATACATCGCCATGGACAGCTTCGGAACAGCCTGCAACGTGACGGGCGACGGTGCCATCGCACTGATTATCGATAAAGTGATGGAAAGAAAAAAGAGTTGAACTCAACAAAAAACGACACATATACTCCCGGTTTGACAGACACTTGCGTCTGTCGTCTTAAACACTTGTGTCTGTCATCTTGAACACAAGTGTTTGTCGCGCTGAACACAAGTGTTTGTCAATCCTTCTTTTGATTACTGATAATCAACGCATTAAAATACACTCCGAAAACAATCCTGCGAATCAGCTTCCGCCAACGGATTATCCATAATATGACGGCGACACATACGAAACGGAAAAGGCTCGGATAGGAAGAAGAACAAGCCTTAAGTGAAAAAGCCGTGACCATAAATCCAGATTTTCCCTATAAAAAGTTTGCGTTCTATATAGAAACCCTTATATTTGCACAAATTTAAACTAAATGTGCAATTTATTTATGGAACAAAGTTTTATTGCCTATATAGAGAAAAGCGTTAAGAACAATTGGGATATGAATGCCCTGACCGACTATAAAGGGGCAACGTTGCAATACAAGGATGTGGCTCGCAAGATAGAGAAACTGCATATCATCTTCGAAGCAAGCGGAATCCAAAAGGGCGACAAAATTGCCGTATGCGGCCGCAACAGTTCCCATTGGGGAGTAACCTTCCTCGCTACCCTGACCTACGGAGCAGTCATTGTTCCCATTCTCCATGAGTTCAAGGCAGACAATGTGCACAACATCGTGAATCACTCCGAAGCGAAACTTCTGTTTGTGGGCGACCAAATCTGGGAAAATCTCAACGAGAACGCCATGCCGCTATTGGAAGGTATCATCA